>CAZWRR010000012.1:3640-16328 GCA_964635805.1 uncultured Staphylococcaceae bacterium | reverse complement strand
ATATAAGAAAAAAAACAATACAAGTTTACGCCCATTTACAGTGGGCGTTTTTTTTATACACTTTGCTGAAGTGGTAATATTTTTATTTACTAATAAATAAGCAAACATATAATACCGCTTACATATAATTACGGTTGCAAACATTTTGGGAATGACTTACTATAAACGTAACGACGTTGAAAAGAAAGAGTAATTTTCACGCAAAGCAAAGAGAATCTTGGGGTGGTGTGACAAGATGTGCGCGGGGAAATGAACATGGTCTTGGAGTTGGCTTCTGAACTAAGAGTAAGAAAACCCGGGTCTTCCCGTTACCGAAGGCAACTGTGTTAGCAGTTCGTGAGGTTAAACTTGTGAAAGTTTAATAAAGTAAGGTGGTACCACGCATATGGCGTCCTTCGCAAGAAGGATTTTTTTATAGCGGAGGACCACACGATGATTACATTAAATAACGTTACAAAAACACACTTTAGCAAACAAGGCGTATTTACAAGTGTGGATAACGTCTCTTTACAAATAAATAAAGGGGAAGTTGTTGGGATTGTCGGCGCTTCCGGCGCGGGCAAGTCAACACTTTTACGGCTACTTAACGGGTTAACGGCACCAACAAGCGGGAAAGTTTTAGTTAACGGCGTAAATTTAACGACGGCGCGTAAACAAGAATTAAATAAGTTACGGCATAAAATCGGCACAATTTTTCAAGGTTACAATTTGCTTTCCGCCCTTACAGTTAGTGAAAACATTGCGCTGTTACTTAAAGTCGTAAAGTATCCTCGTGATCAAATTGCGAACCGGGTTAGTGAAGTGCTGCGTCTTGTTAATTTGTATGAAAAAAAAGATGATTATCCAAAAACGCTGTCTGGTGGCGAAAAACAGCGCGTCGCGATTGCACGGGCGATTAGCAATCACCCCGAAATTTTGTTATGCGACGAAATTACGAGCGCACTTGATTTGAAAACAAGTCGCGAAATTGTCGATGTCCTTAATAAAATTAAACGTGAAAGTGATTTAACAATTGTTTTTGTTTCGCACGAGCTTGAAGTCGTAAGCGCTCTTTGCCCGCGTGTTGTCGTAATGGATCAAGGCATGGTAGTCGAAGACGTAAGTACAACCACACTTTTCCGCACACCACGGCATAGCGCAAGTAAGGCGCTTGTTAATACGCTTTTAGATTATACGCGCTTTAATGAACGGTTAAACTATTTGTTTGTCTACAGTGAAAACGTTTTAAACGAACCACTTTTAAGTAAAGCAATTGCGACTTATGCAATTGAACCATCAATTTTATACGCAAAAAGTTTACAAATTCATGGCGAGCTTTTCGGCTTTATGATTATGCGCTTTAATAGCGCATTACGAATGCCGGTAAAAGCGTATTTAGCCGCGAATGATATTTACATAAAGGAGTTAGGAAATTAAAATGACGAAGTTTGATCTTGAACAAATCATAAACGCCACAAAAGAAACAGTGCTACTCGTACTCGTTACAGCGCTTTTCTTGCTTGTATTTGGGTTGCTTATTGGCTACTTTCTTTATTTTACAAGTAGCTATTACAAAGAAAAACAACATAAAGTTGTCCGTGTGCTCCACGTCCTGCTAAGCACACTCATCGACATTTTCCGCTCAATTCCGTTTGTAATTGTTGTCGTGCTTATTATTCCGCTTACAATTATACTCACCGGCACGATGCTAGGGGCAAAGGCGGCGCTTCCAGCGCTTATTATTAGTGCAACCCCGTTTTATGCTCGTGTTGTTTATAACGCCTTTAAAGATATTCCCCGCACAAACTTCGAAGCACTTGAAGCAATGGGGGCGAACATCTTTACAAAAATAATATATTTAACAAAAGAAGCACTACCAAGCTTAATTAGTGGCCTTACAGTCGCGCTCGTCTCGCTTGTTGGCTTTATTGCAAGCGCGGGCGCGATTGGCGGCGGCGGACTCGGCGACTTAGCGATTAAACGCGCGTTTGCCCAAAGTTACACCGTTATGTACACAAGCATCGGTATACTGCTTTTCCTCGTCTTACTTATTCAAGTAAGCGGCGAGTTTATAAGTAAAAAAATCGATAAAAGATAAAAGGAACAAAACAAATGAAAAAATTATTAACAGTTACAACATTATTACTACTCATACTTACTGGTTGCCAAAATAGCGAAACAACGATTACGGTTGTTGCAACAGCAACACCACATGCCGAAATACTTTATGAAGCAAGACCGCTTTTAAAAACAAAAGGATTTAATCTTACGGTTGAAGTGATTAACAACTACGCCTTAGGTAATCCCGCCGTTAGCAGCGGCTCTGCGGACGCTAATTACTTTCAACATATCCCGTATTTTAATAGTTACAACGAAAGCGCAAAAGCGGAAGATAAACTTGCCAACGTCGCAAGCATCCACATTGAACCAATTGGTCTTTATGCGGGTAGCAAAGATAGTATCAGCGCTCTTGCTGATGATGACGTCATCGTTATTAGTGATAACGCACCTGATTACGGCCGGATCGTCAAGTTTCTTGCCGAAATCGGTGTCGTCACGCCCGTTGCCGACTTTGTAGCAACTAATACGTATGCAGATCCTGAAGAAGCAATTGCGACAAAAAGCGTCGACTTTAAGTTTCAAATAATTGAAGCCCGCTTGCTCGTACTTGCGCGTAGCAATAATGAAGGCGCGTTTTTCTTTATTAATGGTAACTACGCCTTAACGGGCGGCTTAACGCTAAGCGACGTCTTAATGCAAGAGCCAACGACAAATAACCCATACGTCAACATTGTTGCGGTTAAAGTTGGTAGTGAAGCAAGCGCAAAAACAGCAGCGCTTGTCGAAGTATTAACAAGTGCGCATATTAAAGATTTTATAAATACAAAGTACGACGGCACAGTTGTTGCCGTTTAAGTTTTAACTTAACGCGTGTAGCGGTAACCTTTCGAACGGCCGCCCCCACCACGGTGACCTGGTCCGCTCGCGGACGCTAACAAATATGAAAGTCCGCCCGTTGCCGCTAGTAACACAATTCCCCCCACAATAACGACGTAAAACCACCATTTTATTATATAGGGGTTTGCATTCCCGCGCGGGACTTTGCTATAAAAACTTTCATACTGATCAATTTCATAGTTATCAATAATGCGTTCACTGTTAAGCGAGGTCGCGTAAACTTCTTGATATATTTCCGCAAGTACATGCACATAAAAGTACATAAGCTTATAATCGTAATCAAGCCGATGTACAGTATCAAACATCGGGTTTTCCCACGTGTCAACAAATATTTCTTCAAGACGAAACATCGAGATATAGTTTGCAAGTTTTGCCCCGATTTCACGGGTCATACCGCGATAAATAGGGATATATTCGTCATCGGGATCTGGAGCAAAATAGAGCATTAAAAGGAGCCCCATATCGTTTTCACCAATGCCCCATTCATTAAAAAGCGTGGTCGTATCAAGTGCACCAGGCTCGCCCATATAAGTCGCAACGACAACTTGCGTACCGTTAATACCCATACTTTTGGCCGCGCTTGTTTGTGAATCAGTTTCGGCAAGAAGTCGTGAATAACTATAAATATAATATTCAGTACTTGAAAGCAGAGCGCTAGCTTGGTCGTTAATGTAAAATGCTTTGCTGCGCGGATACGGTGTTTTCGTGCAGCTCGTTAAAAAGAGTAAAAGCGTGACGAAAACTGTTCGAAAGAAGCGGGAATTACGCATAGTTACGGTTATTCCCTTTAATTAAACGTTGGTAATTCTGTCGCGTAGTTCGGCGGTGTCCACGTTGCAAACGGTGTTTTGTTACGGAGAAATACGATGTTTGGGAATATTTCAATATGCGTGTTATAATCGGCAACGAGATCGTTATATGCGTCAATTGCAAACGTTACCGCATTTGTGCTTGCCGCGAATTCACCCATAAAACCGCCATAAAGATTAACGGTTTGGTATGATGCCGGGTTATCTTCCATTAAGGCGATAAGGCTCACGAATGTTGTGTCAATAATATCGGCGTTTTCTTTAATCGCTGCTTCATTATTAGCACTGATTGCGTCGGCAAACGCAGTGCGCGCATCGCGTATTGTATCTAAAAAGCTAAGTACAGCGGCATTTGCATCAACAATTAAGTCGATAAATGTAGCGACTTTAGCAAAGCGACCGCTCAAACTTGAATGGATTGAGCCGGTTGCTTTATTAACATCTCGGCGTCTACGAACTTCACCGTTACTTGCACCAATCCACATGCTACCGATTGTAATGCTAACAACGGCAAAAGCCGCAATAATGTAGTAGTATACTTTTTTCATAAGTCCACTCCTTATGTTCTTATTGTTTAAGAACAATTTAATTGTAAAATACTCATAAAAAAAGTGTTATCACAATGCATTTTTCGTGAAAAGAAAACGCTTTTATACGTTTTTTTACGTAATCTCTTTCTTTTACTAAAAGTAGTGGCTTTGTTACAATAAACACGGAGTATATTATGAATATTGTTAAACGTATAAGCACAAAACTAAATATTAGTGAACACCAAGTTAAGGCAACGCTTGCCTTAATTGATGAAGGGGCAACGATCCCCTTTATCGCCCGTTACCGCAAAGAAGTAACCGGAAATTTAAGCGACACGGAGCTACGTGAGCTTGATGAGCTTTTAACGTACTTACGACGGCTAGCAGAGCGACTTGCAACAGTGTTAAAGTCAATTGAAGAACAAGGGCAGTTAACTGACGAGTTAAAGCGTGCTCTAGTAAACGTCGAAACACTTAGTGAACTTGAAGATTTGTACCGTCCGTATCGGCCAAAACGCAAAACACGGGCAAGTATTGCTATTAGTAAAGGGCTAAAGCCGCTTGCCGACTATTTTATAGCGGGCCAAAAACGACTTGACCACGACACGTTTGTTGCTTCGTTTATTAATAGTGAAAAAGGCGTTGATGACGAAAACAGCGCACTCAGCGGCGCCTACGACATTATCGCTGAAGTACTTAGCGACGAAGCAAAGTATCGTCAGGCAATTAAGAAACTAATTAATCGTCAAGCATTTATCGTTTCAAAAGAACTTATGAAAGATGAAAAAGATACGTACGGGCAGTACGCTGATTACAAAGAAAAAATTGATAAAATACCGCCGCACCGGATACTTGCTTTATATCGGGGCGAAAAAGTTAAATGTTTAAAACTTTCGCTTGATTATGATTTTGATGAAGTAAAAGCGCTTATTAGTAAAGATTATACGCGTAACGACTTTAAAACTATTTTTAGTGACATTATTGATGACAGTTTAAAACGGCTTATTTTACCATCAGTTGAAAACGAAATACGGAACGACTTATTTGTGCGAGCGGAAGACGCCTCGCTTGTTGTGTTTAAGAAAAATCTTGCCTCACTTTTACTTTATCCGCCCTTAAAAAACAAAACGATACTTGGCTTTGACCCTGGTTTCCGGACGGGGGCGAAGTATGCGGTTGTAAATGCGTTAGGCATTATGCAAGAAGTAGGCATCGTTTTCCTTGTGGCCGGAAGTGCTTATCAAAAAGCGCAAGCGGTTACGCAAATAACACGACTTTTAAAGACGTATCACATCGATTACATCGCCCTTGGCAACGGGACAGCTTCGCGCGAAAGCGAAGTTGCGCTGCGGGCGATTATTAAAGCGAATAACTTTAGTACTAAATTATTTATCGTCAATGAAAGTGGTGCTTCGGTGTACAGCGCTTCAAAACTTGCCGAAACTGAGTTCCCAAAACTACTTGTCGAAGAGCGCAGTGCAATCTCAATTGCCCGTCGGTTGCAAGATCCACTTAGTGAACTCGTAAAAATTGATCCAAAAGCGATTGGTGTCGGCCAATATCAACATGACATGAACCAAACACGGCTTGGCGAAGTACTTTACGGCGTTGTCGAAGACGCAGTGAATACGGTTGGCGTTGATGTTAATATTGCCTCACCTGCTCTTTTAAATTATGTTGCGGGTCTTAGTAAACAAGTTGCGACAAACATTAATGAACATATTAAATTAAACGGCCCGTTTAAAACACGGGAACAACTGCAAAAAGTTAAAGGGCTTGGCCCGAAAAGTTTTGAACAATGCGCGGGTTTCTTACGGATTTATGACGGCACGGATGAACTTGATACGTCAGCAATTCACCCCGAATCATACGCTGTTGCCCGTTTTATTATTAAAGAAGCAGATATTGATTTACTTAATGACGACGTTAATCAAAAAGAAAATGCCTTAAAAAGTATTGATAAGCAAAGTATTTTAAGTAAATTTAATCTCGGTAGCGCAACTTATGAAGACATTATCGAAGAAATTAAACGGCCCGGACGCGACATTCGCGAAGACGTGGAAATTGTTGAATTAAACAACGAAGTTAATGATATTAAAGACTTAAAACCGGGGATGATTTTAAACGGTACCGTTCGTAATATAATGGATTTTGGTATGTTTGTCGATATTAATGTTGGCCAAGACGGGCTTGTGCATATTAGTGAAGTTGCGACCACGTTCGTGCAAGACATCAGCGCGCATTACAGTATTAATGACATCGTTAAAGTAAAAGTGCTTAGCGTTGACACGGCAAAGAAACGGATTAGTCTTTCAATTAAACAATTATGATTTAAGGTTTTTAAGTAAACATACGTACTATACAAACAAAAAAGGCATATATTTTACGCCTGTATTTTCTCTAACGGCCGATAACGATGTAATCGCTATCATTAAACGCAAATCGCATTTGAATATGAAAAGGCAAATACTATTTGATATGCTAACGATGGAACGCAAAATTTTAAACGCGTTTTAAGGAGAAAAAAATGAAGAAATTTGTAATTATAACAGACGCAACAAGTGACATCCCGCAACGGTTTGTCGAGAAATATAACCTTGACTATATTCCGATGGAACTTAACTTTGGTGAAGAAGTTTTTAAACAATACTTAGATGAACGTGATTTAAAGTTGCAAGATTTTTATGCGCGCCTCGATAACAAAGAGCTCGCGACAACGACGCTTGTGAATATGCAAACATTTATCGATAAGTTTACACCGTACTTAGAAAAAGGCATTGACGTTGTTTTTATTGGTCTAAGTAGCGCACTTAGCGCTAGTTACAGTCAAGCTCTTTTTGCCAAAGAAGAATTAGAAGCACTGTTCCCTGCTCGCAAAGTTGCCATTGTTGATTCAAAGAGCGCTAGTATTGCAGAAGGCTTACTTGTGCTTGAAGCACTTAAAAAGCAAGCTGACGGCGGTACACTTGAAGAAGTAGTGGAACTTGTGGAAAACTTAGTTAAACATACAATTGCCTTTTTTGTGCCCATTAACTTAGATACACTACGTCGCGGCGGCCGTATCAGTGCGGTTAAAGCAATTATTGGTGATACCGTTGGCATTAAACCGGTGTTAAAACTTGATGACGACGGGAAGTTAGTTGAGCTTACGAAAGCTCGCGGCTTTAAACGTGCACTCCAGGCGATGATCGATGAAGCAAAGCTCCGTGTTACGACGCCGTACAGCGGTCCTCTTTACATCGTGCACGCTAATAACGTTACCGCAGCAACGATGTTAGGCGATATGTTTAAAAAAGAATACGGTGGCGGTGACTTATTACTTGGCCCACTTGGTCCTGTAATTAGTGCCCATACTGGTACGGGTGCTGTCTGTCTTGTTTTCTATGGCTCCCATCGCTAAAAACAATTTGACTTTACTTATATGACCTTCCTAACGGAAGGTTTTTTAATTTTCGTATCTTTCCGCCATTAATTAAGGTAGTATTATGGAAGTGTTATTGAAGAAGTAGATGAAGCAAATGCGCAAAACAATTTTATTCGATTTAGACGGCACACTGCTGCCAATGGATCAACCTTTATTTTTACAAACGTACTTACACTTACTTGCGGAAGAAATGGTAAAACACGGCTATGAACCGAAGCGATTAATTGCCGAGATTATGGCGGGCACAGAACGGATGACGCAAAACGATGGCACGCGCACAAATGAACAAGTGTTTTGGGATTACTTCGCGCATGTTTACGGTGAAGAAGTACGTCAAGATGAAAGTAAGTTTCACGCCTTTTACATTAATGTTTTTCCCAAGTTACAAAAAGTTTGTGGCTATAACAAAAATGTCGCACCGCTTATTACGAAGTTAAAAGCGCACGGCTATCAATTAGTGGTCGCTACTAATCCAATTTTCCCGCGTGTTGCGACGCTTGAACGTTTACGGTGGGCGGGACTTGACCCCGATGATTTCGTGCTCGTTACGACGTATGAAAACAGTTCATTTGCGAAACCAAATGCCGAATATTATAAAGCGATTTTAGAGAATATTAATGAAAAAGCCGAGAATGTATTAATGGTTGGTAACGATACGCGTGACGACTTAGGCGCAGTCGAGGTTGGTATCGATATTTATTTTGTTACTGATAATTTAATTAATAAAAATAACGTTGATCTTAGTCAATATAAACACGGTTCCTTTACGGATTTTGCAAAATATTTAAACTTATAAAATACGAATAAACAATTTCTAATCTTATTAATTAGCGATCACGAATTGCATCGATTGGTCGTTTTCGCGCTGTTTTTGCAACCGGAATCGCACTACTAGCGTAACCAACAAAAAGACTAATTGCTAACATCAGAGCAAATTGACGAATGCCAAACGATAAAATTCGCAGTGGCATGCCCATTTCTTTTTCAAAAGTGTAGTTGATAAAAAAGACGGCAACGAGCACGGCGATTAGCGCAAGTACGAAATTAATTAACGAAATAATTGTTGCTTCTTTTGTAAAGATACCGGTAACATCGCGTCCGCGTGCGCCAATTGCTCGTAAGATTCCAATTTCTTTTTTCTTGTAACTTACACTAATTGTAATAAAGTTAAGCAGCATTAACCCGGCAAAGACCGCAAAGCCAATCCCAATGTAAATAAAGATGTTAGATAACATATCAACAAGAAAACCAATTTCTTCAAGTTTATTCGTAATTGGTGTATTAAGTCGATACGTTAAAGTGTCTTCGACAAAATGCATTTCTGCTAATTTTTTAATGAAAGCATCATCTTTTGTATTAAATGTTATGGCGCTTGCATAGTTACCTTCTTCGACGATACCTAAATCATTGTAATATGTATTGTTTAAAAATAATGTGGAGCCATATTCATCACGATCAAAAACAATACCGTTAATATGAAGCGATTCGCTTGTGGAAGTTTCGTTGAACCAATCCGTGTTCACTAAACTTAAATCAAGTCGCGTTTTATTACTAAGTAGTTGTTCGCCTGCATTAAACATTACTTCATCCCGCGTTGGTAAACTTGAAGGCGGTTCGTAATAAGTGAAGTCACTGTAATAATAATCAAAAAACATACTGTAGTAAAAATCTTCGTCATTAATACTTAAATTAACTTCTTCCCCAACATCATCAAGTAGTGACTCAATTGTTGCAAACGGAATATCTTTTAATTCTGCAATCATTAACTGTTGTAAATCACTCATCAAGTATTCATTATGGACGATTGCCATATAATCAACGTAACTTTGAAACGACATTAAAGCACCAGTTGCACCAGTCGCGGTTGTTTCATTTTTAAAATAGACCGTCATGTCGCTTGGGGCGTTTTTTACGTGATCAATATATTCAAACCCAAGATACTCACCATCGCTATCAACAAGCGTCAAACTTGTGTCTAAACTATATGTATACACTCTTGTTGCTGTTTCAATTGTAGCTTCGTGGCCAACATTCGTAAAAATTGCTAAGTGGAGACTTGATGTGTATTCGTTGTAAATGTCGCGACTTATTGTTGCTTTTGTTTCTTCATCTAACTGCGTCGGAATATTAAATTTAGCAAGATCAAAGTGCGAATCAACGATACCAACGACTTTAAAAGTATCGCCTTCAAGATAAATTTCTTTATTTAACATATCGTTGTAATTACGAATTACTTCTTCGTCCATCGTCGTTAAGTTGCGATAATTATGTTTTTCGAAGTACGATGACATATGTTTTGTAATCATTATTTCATTGTTAGCTTGCGGATAATCACCAGCGATTTTCGATAAGTTTGTTTTCGCTAGTCTTGCCGCATTCATTTCGATATAACCAAGCACGTAATCGTGATAAATCATTTGGTCGTCGTTTTTAATCGGTTTAAATAAATTCATATACGTAAACGACAAGTAATCATTACCATAAACACCAATGAAGTTCCCACTTGGAAATAAAGTATTAAGCGCATTTACGTCATCATTAGTCATACTATAGCGGCGTTCTAAAACAAAGCTACCATACCGTTTGTTTTGTGCTTTATACACGCTTAATTGTGGATATTCGGCATCTTCAAGCGAATGCAGCACCGCGGCGCTTTTATCATAACTTGCCATCGTATCACTTAAACCAAAAAGCCCAAAAGCAACACTAGCTAAAATAATTGAAATAACGAGGCGCACGGGTTTGCTTTTTAACGAACTAGCACCAATTTTAAGTGAGCTCTTAAATGGAAGTCGCGAACGAATTGGTTTGTATTGTTCGGTTTCGATTTGGATACGCGCGTTATTCGTGGGCGCAAAATCGCTCGCACCACGTGCTTGACCGCGAAGCACTAAATCTTTATTCCCGGTTTTTAAGTATTCGTTAATTAAGTTAACGTCTTCACTTGTCAGTGTGTAACCGCGGCGGATCGTTAGTTCATTGTCTTTTAAACTAAAGTTTTCCGCGCGACTTGCTTTAGTCACTGTGCGCGTAATGTCACTAACAATTCGTCCGTCCACAAATTCGACGATACGGTCCGCGTAATTAAAGGCAAAATCGCGGTCGTGACTAACAACGATCACAAGCCGGTCACGGGAAAGCCGCTTTAATGTGTCAAGTACTTGTTTACCCGTGTCGCTATCAAGCGCGCCGGTTGGTTCGTCGGCCATAATAATTTCAGGACGCTTCACGAGTGCGCGGGCAATGGCAACCCGCTGTTTTTGTCCGCCTGAAAGTTCGTTCGGACGCCGTGCACTGTAACCTTCTAAGTCAACGAGCTTTAAAATACGCTCAATAATGCCCGGTTTTACTTTTTTGCCTTGCAGCTCTAACGCAAGCCCAATATTTTCAGCAACCGTAAATTCATCAAGCAAGTTGTATTCTTGGAAGATGAAGCCGATCATTGTATTACGGTAACTATCAAAATCATTTTGATTAAACTTGAGCGACGATTTGTCTTTGACAATTAATTCACCCGAATCATATTTATCAAGCCCACCGACAACGTTAAGTAATGTTGACTTCCCTGAGCCAGATTTTCCAAGTACGAACACCATACCTGTTTTTGGTAATGTTAAGTTAACGTCAACAAGTGCGTGAACGGGTACACCCCGTTTTGGTTTGTACGTCCGATTTATGTTTTTTAATATAATCATTGTTTTGTCCTCTTTTTGTATAATGTCTTACTACTAACATTTTAAGCTTTAATCGGTGACAAATAAAACATATTACATTAATGTAAGCACTATTTTGACGCTTTTTTTGCGTATTTGCCGATTCGGGATGATTTTTGTATAATTGAAGTAATTATGTGCAAAGGAGAAATAAGTTATGAAATGTCCAAGTTGCGGTTTTGAATATACGTATGAAGAAGGAAATATGACCGTATGCTCAGCGTGCCAATTTAAATGGGAAACTAATGCACAGAAGTACGTACTCGATGCGCATGGTAATAAGCTCTATGATGGCGATAATGCGGTTGTTATTAAAGATTTAAAAGTAAAAGGATCAAGTAAACCACTGAAGCAAGGAACGAAAGTAAGTAACATCAAAATCATTGAAGGCGACCACAATATTGATTGCCGCATTGATGGTTTTGGAAAGATGGAATTAAAAAGCGAATTTTTAAAACGAATTAGTTAAAACACCGACTTTAGCGCGCTAAACACCGTTATATATCGACAAACAGTCGTTTTACAAGTATTACATAAGTAATAAAAAGAGTGGAATTCAAAATAAAGTGAAGCTTTTCATTTACACTAGCAATGTTTTTATATATAATAACTATATAAATATTTAGAAGGAGTTTACTATGAAAAAATCTTTAAGATACATTACACTTAGCGTATTTACATTTGCGCTAGTTGGATTAGGTCTTGCCTTTCTTGGCAAACAAGAAGCATTTACGGGCGCATTAGCAAATTTAATGGATGTATTCAGTAACAACTCATGGTACTTTATTGTTCCACCAGCAGGGGTTGCCCTACTTTTGATGGTTTTACTGTTAGTCTTTAAAATCATCAGACGCGACCGGGGCTATTTTATCGTCTTTTCGCTCTTGCTACTTGCTGCGGCATTTTTAGTTGTCGCGCCAATCGCACTTGACGACTTGATGAATTCGATGGCAAACGGTGTCGCACCAACATCATTACTATTTACAACTGGAGCGGCATTTGTCGTTCTTGCACTTTTAGTAACGATTATTGTGGCGCTCTTAGATCTTATTATCGGTGGTAAGTGCCGCGCAAAAAAAGTAAAGCACGTCGACGATGAAGATGAAGATGACTATGATGATGAAGACGACGAAGACGATGCTTTAGAAGAAGAAGGCGAACCACTAACACCAGTTGTAAGTGAAGAAGTCGTTGAAGAAAAAGTTGAAGAAAAACCTGCTGCAAAGCCTGCTGTTAAAAAAGCACCGGCAAAAGACGTTGATCCAGACCGTATTT
>CAZWRR010000012.1:1760-3540 GCA_964635805.1 uncultured Staphylococcaceae bacterium | reverse complement strand
GCAAAGCCTGCTGTTAAAAAAGCACCGGCAAAAGACGTTGATCCAGACCGTATTTATCACGTAATGAAACGTAAAAAAGATGACCGCTGGGTCGTTAAGATTGCGCAAAGTGCAAAAGCGATTCGTGTATTAGATACACAAAAAGAAGCGAAAGCGTATGCAGATGAATTGGCGGAAAACAATAACGGGGTAGTCCGTGTCTTCGCCTCAAAAGGCGCCCAAAAGGGCAAAATAATGAAGTAAAAAATAGGAAAGCATCCCATTGGGGTGCTTTTCTACTTTATATAACAATGAAAGGGTTTATTAATGGCAAAAATAATTATTGTCTCTGGGGATTTAGCGTCCGGTAAAAGTGCGCTTGCAAAGCGGCTTTCACGGCATTACCAAATCCCATATTTTTCCAAAGCGAAATTTAAAGAAATACTCGGAGAAAAAATTTCGTTTGAAGGTATTGATCAAAACAAACGTATAAGTAAATCGTCCTACGACTTATTAACCCATGTCAGTATGCGCTTTGCAATGGTCAAAGGAAGCGTTATTTTAGAAGCAAACTTCCATAGCGAACAACTTGCCCAAATTAAAAAAGATGCCGAGTTTATGGGTCACGTCGTCGACTTAGTGTACTTAACGGGCGACATCGATGTGTTATATGAACGGTTTTTATACCGTGAACATTATGAAAACCGTCATCCTGTCCACTTAACACATCCGCTGCGTTCACTTGATGAATTTGAAGCATACATTTTAAAATTACGAAACGAAGAACAAGTATTACCCCGCAAATTATTAGATACAACGAATTGTGATCAAGAAATGATTTTCAATAAAGCAATTCAATTAATTAACGGGTTAGAATAGAGGGAATTATGAGTTATACAACAGATAAAATTAGAAACGTTATTTTTCTTGGCCACCAAGGCGCCGGGAAAACAACATTAATCGAACATCTTGCGAGTCTTATATTAAAACAACCAAGCGGGGCGATTGAACGCAAAAACACTATTAGTGACTTTACCGTCGAAGAAAGAGCACGCTTAAGTTCATGTTCTTTAAGTGTCGTCTCGCTTGATTACAACGGGTACCATTTAAACTTACTAGACGCGCCTGGTAATGATGACTTTGTTGCCGATATTATTGGCAGCTTAAGTTTAGTAAAAGGTGCTGTGCTCGTAATTGACGCAAGCCGCAAAGTTGAAGTGGGGACTGTTAAACATTACAACATGCTTAAAAAAGCAGGTATTCCAACGTTTTTATTTGTGAATAAAATGGACCGTGAATTAGTGGACTTTGATAAATTGCTTGAGGCAATTACAAGTGAATTAGGTGACAAAGCGGTAAGCTTTGCTTACCCAATTGGCAAAGACGATAATTTTGATGGCTTTATTAATGTCATCACGCAAAAAGCACACCGGCTCGTCGGTGGTAAAACGGTTGTTGAAGATGTGCACGCTGATAAAGTTGCGAAAGTTGAAGAACTACATAACGTCTTAGCGGAACAAGTCGCGCTAACTGATGACGAACTACTTGAAAAGTTTTTTAGTGGCGAACCGCTTTCTAGCGATGAACTAAATGGCGGCCTTTATAAAGCAATGGTCGCAGGTGATATCGCCCCAGTGCTCGTTGGCAGTAGTCTTAAAAACGTTGGTGTCGAAACACTATTAAATATGATCATTGAATACTTACCAAGCCCCGCAAAACTAAAACCATACGTTGGTAAAGATCGCGCGGGCAAAGAAGTAACACGCAAAACAAGTAACGACGAACCATTTAGTGCTTACGT
>CAZWRR010000012.1:0-1660 GCA_964635805.1 uncultured Staphylococcaceae bacterium | reverse complement strand
ACGATTAGTGACGCAAAAAATACCGCAATCTTCGAATTAGCGAAATATCCAACGGCCGTTTATCACCGCGCGATCAGTGCGAAAACGGCAAAAGATGACGATAAGCTTAACCAAGCTATTCAAAAAATCGTTATTGAAGATCCAACGGTCGAACTAAAACGCGTCCCGGAAACAAAACAATTACTATTAGGCGGTCTTAGTGACTCACATATTAACTATTTACTCGAAAAAGTTAAAAACGCCTACGGTATTGACACCGTCACGGACGCCCCTAAAATTATTTATCGCGAAACGATTAAACGCGAAGCAAGTGCGCAAGGGCGCTACATTAAGCAATCCGGTGGTAGCGGCTTCTACGGTGTTGTCGAAATGCGCTTTTTACCAAGCGGCAATGATGAAAACGTCTTTACCGAAGAAATCTTTGGTGGCACTGTGCCGAAAAACTATCATCCTGCTGTTGAAAAAGGATTCAACGAATCAATGCAACAAGGAATGCTCGCTGGCTTCCCTGTCATTGGTGTAAAAGGCGTCCTCTTTGACGGTAAATACCACAGCGTTGACTCAAACGAACAAGCGTTCCGGATGGCGGCAATTTTAGCGTATCGTGATGCGTATATGAAGTGCGAACCAACGTTACTTGAACCAATTGTAAAACTTACAATTAATGTTCATAACGACTTTACCGGTAACGTCATGAATGACCTCAACCAACGACGCGCGCGTGTGCTTAGTATGGATGAAAAAGGTTTTGGTATCCAAGAAATCGCCGCGCTTGTCCCCGAAGCGGAAGTACTTGATTACGCCATTAAACTTCGTGTGCTCTCACAAGGCAGCGGTTACTTTAATCGTGAGTTTGATAGCTACGCCGAAGTTCCAGGCAATATGCTCCAAAACGTTATTCGTGATAACTCCCGCTTAGACCAAAAATAAGTAATAAAGAGTTATAAAAACACTTATAAAAAACAAGATCCCGCTTCGGCGGGATTTTGCTTTACAGAAATGTGGTAAAGTCAGGATATTTCGCGTGAAAATCAACTTTCACTTGTAAAAATAAAGTGAGTTTATTAATAAAGACGTAAAGAGTCGCGCGGTGTTCAAATTCAGCGCGTGTTTTTGGTAATGGTTGTTTGTCGAAGTAGCTGTGCAACGTTTCAAGCTTCGTTAGTAGTGGCGCGGCGTAATTCGCAAAACCAATTTGATCTTGAAAAGTATTTAAAAACGTATTAATTTTTTGTTTGTGCACTGAGTCTTGTTCGCCGGTGTAAAGCGGTATAATTTCTTGGAGTATATTAAGCTGCGTTTCGCGCATTAAAATATACGCGACTTGGGCGCTAAAGTTTTTAATCGTATAATTTTCAAACGCAACTTTAATGTTTGCCTGTGCTTTACTTTGGAGCGCGCTAAGTTTTGTTAAATCATAAGTTTCGCCACGAGCAAGTGCGTGAAATATCGTTTTTATTTCTTCGTCAAGCTTCGCTTGATCATTTTGCAAAAACGTAGGTGTGCGCAGCACAAATAAGTTTAAAAGTACTGCGGGGAGTGTCCCGATTAGCAATATAAAAAAAGCATTGAGGCTTTGACTAAAGGCGTAGCTTTCAAAGTTTTGGCCAATTAACACAAGCGCAATCGTTGCCCCGTATTCAAAGCCGACTAAATAAAG
>CAZWRR010000011.1:0-17433 GCA_964635805.1 uncultured Staphylococcaceae bacterium | reverse complement strand
CTTTCAATTCTATCACCAGGAGCAAAGTCAATTTTATTCTTTTTTTCCATGGTTTTGGCCCAGGTCACGTTGCTTATACAACATTAATTAAAGACTTAGTGATGAGTAATAAGCTCCCGGTCATAACTTTTGACTATACCGGAACAGGAGATAGTGAAGGAAAAAATCTTCGCAACTTTTTTGAGCCACTTAATGATGCGGGCGCCTTAATTAATTACTTAAAAGGTAAGCCAGAATTTCTTAATACTGAATTTTTACTTATTGGCCATTCATGGGGCGGGTTTGTAGCGACAAACTTAGCTAAATTACATCCACATTTAGCGATTAAACGTGTTGTTTCACTTAATGGTGTTACCGATTTTCCGGGACTTTTCCGATACGCTAGTAAAGGACCGTTTATTTTACCGTCATTAGTCCGCTTTTTTAATTATTTTACATACAAAAAAATTGCCTATTTAACAACGAAAAAAAGTATTAAAGATACGACAATTCCCCATTTATTTATTCATGGTGAAAAAGATGATGATGTGCCACTTAACCCTTTTATTGCTACATTAGTAACGAGTGCTGTAAATAATACTGCGATTAAATTTCATCTTGAAAAAACGAAACACCATAACGTTTATTTAACGTTAGAAAGTGAAAAAAACTTATTGTCACTTAAGGAAGATTTAAAAATGCTCAGCAAAGCGAAGCATAATCGCCCGCTCAAAGAAAAAATTACCAAAATTGATTATACAACACTAGTGGAAAATGACGAGTTTATTATTGAACTAATTAAAACGTTTTTTCATTAAACACTATAATACTTAATTTTAATTAAGTAATGTGATTATGTTATACTTAGACGCATGGAACAAAGTAAAAGTGGTAACACGACAACAACATTAAAAGTTGTTGATCCAAAAAAACGTACGAAACGACATTTAATTAACATTGTCGTTATTTTAGTAATTACAATTGGTTACACTATTTACTCACTTTGGGGTGATTTACCTGATGTTATGAAAATATTTTCGACCGAACAAGGAGCGGATTATCGTGTTTTAGCGGTAATTATTTTATTAATTGCGGGTCGTTTTACAATTGAAGGCGTAATTATTTTCTTTTTTGCGCGACTTTATACCCCAAACTATAAATTGCATCGCGGTATCGCTAACGGGTTAGTGGGCCGGTTTTATTCAGATATTACTCCCAGTTCATCGGGCGGTCAAATTGCCCAAGTAAAAACGTTTACAAAGCAAGGTGTGCCCGTTTCAATTAGTGCATCAATCTTAGTTATGTACTTTATTTTGTATCAAAGTGTCGTGTTATTAATGGGCACAGCCGCTATTTTTATTAACGCGCAAGATATGTCTGTGATGCAACCAGTCGTACTTTTCGGTCTTAATATTCCCGTTTGGGTATTTTCCCTTATTGGCTTTTCAATTCATGTAATATTAATTTTTGGTATTTTCTTAATTGCGCCATCACCAAAAACCCACAACGTTTTAATTAATTTGTGGGTTAATATCGGTACAAGACTACGTTTAATTAAAGAGCCAGAAAAGAAAAAACAAAAAATGCACATTACATTTGAAAACTTCCGTGTCGAATTACGGCGGTTGTATTCGAATATTCCCGCAACAATTGTATTAATACTTTTGTTTTTTGTGAAGTTTTTAATTGATTATTCATTTACTTACTTTATTGCGATTATGCTTGATCCGGAACTTATCGGTGTTGTTGATTATGTTTCGACTGTTTCAAAATCAAGTTTTCTGACGATGATTACAAACATCGTGCCGATTCCTGGCGCGGCGGGGTTTGCGGAATATTTCTTCGAACTAATGTTTCATGGCTCTTTTGGTGACCGCGGTATTCAATTTACGAAAGCGGTCCAAATCTTCTGGCGTGTTTCAATGTTTTATACTGGCCTCCTTGTTGGCGGCGTTGTTACCGCATTTTACCGCTCGAGTATGGAAGAGTTTGTCGATCAAGACGGTAAAGTTCAAACATTTACTGAAATTCAAGATGTCACGTATGCTGAACGTAAAGCAAGTAGTGATACCGCATTTATGACAAGTCAGTTATCAATTAGTCAAATTACGCGTCACCTTAAACGCCGTAAAAAAGATTTATACAATGACGAGGATAACGAGTAGTGAAAAAACTTCGCGTTGCAATTTTTTCTGATACATTCGTCCCTGATATTAATGGCGTCGCTGTTTCGACCCATAATTTATGGAAAGGTTTACGTGATGCTGGTCATTACGCAGTTGTTGTTACTTCTAATCCGTTTTCACGCAAAGTAACGTTTGAAGACAATGTGCTTAGAATTCCTGGCATTGAAATCGAACGGCTTTTTGGTTATAACTTTGCCGCACCTAATCGCAAAGCATACCGCATTTTAAGAAATTTAAAAATTAATGTGGTTCATGTTCAAAATGAGGCAGGAATGGGCATCTTTGGTAAGTTATTTGCACGAGCGCAAAAGCTTCCTTACGTTTATACGTACCATACGATGTATGAAGATTATACGCATTATGCGACACGAGGTAAGATGGAACCATTTGCGAAAAGCATTATTCGTAATTTTTCAAGGTGGCAAGCTGAAAGTGCAGCGGAGTTTATATCACCAAGTGATAAAACAAAAGTTGCAATGCGTGAATACGGTGTTTATCGCTATATTAACGTTATTCCAACAGGGATTGATTTTACGAAATTCGTGCCGCAGCCTGAAAGTCTTGCCTTTGCCGAACAATACAAAAAAGCACACGAATTAGATAAAACGTTTAATATCGTTTATGTTGGTCGTGTTGCGAAAGAAAAAAGTATTGATGTTGTGCTTGAGGGCTATGCTAAGTACATTAATGAAAATGAAAATCACGGCACAAAGTTCGTTATCGTTGGCGGTGGGCCCGCTATTCCTGAATTAAAAGCGTACGCAGAAAAATTAAGTATAAGCTCATTTGTTCATTTCGTTGGTCGAGTCGAACCTCATGAAATCGGCGCATATTATTATCTAGGTGAAATATTTGTTAGCGGCTCACTTAGTGAAACGCAAGGTTTAACGTATATGGAAGCAATGGCGGCAGAACGGCTCTTGCTGTGTCGTTTTGACGAAGGGCTAGTGGATGTTATTAAAGAAGGTATAAGTGGGTTTTATTTCACCGATGCGACCGATTTTGGAACAAAGCTTAGTAATGTTAAAAAGTTAACAAAAGCCGAACGAGAAAAAGTAGTAGCAGGCGCGAATAAAATAGTTGATAATTATAGCAATGAAAAATTCATTGAGCGTACTGTCGAAGTTTATCATCGTGCCTTGCGTAACAGTTGGTAAAATGATTATTGAAAATATTAAAGAAACAAAGAAGAAGATTACCGCTATTTTTACAAATGGGGTAGCACTTGATTTACCGCATGATGCTAAAAGTGAGTTTCTACTTTATGTTGGGAAAGAAATCGATGAAACGCTTTTCGCGGAGCTTGAGAAATACACACGTCAGCAAAATCATTATCGTTATGCACTTAATTTAGTTGCACGTTTTAGCTATACAAAACATGAGTTAATTACAAAACTACAAAAGCGTGATGCTATGAGCGATGATATTGATGAAATAATTGCAAAACTCGAACGCTTAAATTACGTTAATGATGAAGTATATACGCAAGAAAAAGTTCGTTATTTTATTGAGGTGCGCAAGCAAAGCAAAATGAGTGTTATGCGTAAATTACGCGAGAAAGGCATCGAAGAAGCATTAATTAATAAATATTTAAATCTTTATGACGATGAAAAACAAATAATATTCGACTTAATTAGTAAAGTAAGTAAAACTTACAGCAAAAGCTCATTAAATTACATGAAAGACAAAACAATCAAGTACTTACTTAGTCGTGGTTTTAAATATGATGACATTCGTGCAGTTATTGAAACAGTTGATTTTACAACGTTTGTAAATGAAAACGAAAACATAAAGAAAGACGCTACAAAGCTCAAACAAAAACTTCAAAAACGAACTGAAAATAACGCAGAACTCGTTAAATTATTGTATAATGAATTGATGAAGTTGAAATACAATCACACGCAAATTAAAAACGTATTGGAGGGTTTTAATGATGAAAATTAATGAATATAATGACGGATTACGAATTATTGAAAAGTTATTAGTAATAAACGTAACAAAAGGTGTAACAAACGCTGGCCAAAACTACTTATCAGTTCGTCTACAAGATAATAGTGGCCAAATCGAGGCAAAAGTATGGGACGCTAATGAAAACGACGTAGCAACGTTTAAAGAAGGCAATATCGTCGAAGTAAACGCCGATGTAATTGAATACCGCGACAATTTACAACTTAAAATCATTTCCGCGCGGCCTGTTGCATTAAAAGATGTTTCACTTGATGAATTTACAATATCAAGTATCGTTGATTTTAATGTATTAAAAGCAGAATTAGAACGACTTATCAATAGTTTGGAGCATAAAGAAATATATCAAATTGTCCGCGCTATTATTGATAAGTATTACGATGATATTTTAGTTTATCCTGCCGCATCAAAATTGCACCATGCATTTACCCACGGTCTTTTAGAACACACAATTACGCTTGCAAATATTGCTGATCGAATTATTGCCTACTACACCGAACTTTACAGTGGTAACTGGATTATTAATCGCGATTTAGTTATCGGGGGCATATTACTCCATGATGTTGGTAAAACAGTTGAATTAAGTGGTCCTGTGCTTACGAGTTATACGCTTGAAGGTAAATTAATTGGCCATATTTCTTTAATTGCTGCTGACGTCTTAAATGTTGCAAAAGAACTTGAAATTACTTCAGAAATACCGACATTACTTACACACATTGTCCTTTCACATCACGGTAAACTTGAGTTTGGTTCGCCCGTCGTGCCGCTTACAAAAGAAGCGTTGCTCGTTAGCATGATTGATGACCTCGATGCCAAAATGAAAATGCTTGAAGACTCATTAAAAACAATTGAACCAGGTGAGTTCACTGATCGTATTTGGGCGCTTGGTCACGGCAGTTTTTATCGACCAGAAGACAAATAAAATTATAAACCAGATTTAATTTTACTAACTAATACCGGTAAGTTTTTATCTTTATCGAAATGCTCAATCATTTCAATTTTTAGTCCGTCCGTTTTCCCGTAACGCGGTATAACGTGGACGTGATAGTGACCCACTGTTTGTCCGGCTTCTGGATAACTATTAATTAAGATATTCACACCACGCGCGTGTAGTTTTTTAATCTGTGCTTGACCAATGCGCTGGGCGACATCCATGACATTATGCATTACTTTTTTTGGTGTTCCTAAAAACGTTTCATGATGTTCTTTAGGAATTACAAGTGTATGCCCTGGTGACGTTTGGGCGATATCAAGAAAAGCAATGACATCATGATCTTCATAAATTATTGAAGCAGGGATTTCTCGTTTAATAATTTTGCAAAAAACACATTCATTCATTTTCTTAACCTCCGTCATGTTTCTACTTATATTATACGATAAAATTATAAAAAAAGACTGCAGTTCTCACTGCAGTCAAGTTGTTTAATTTTTCTTCGCTAAGATAGTGACTTATTCGTCGTCATCCCCGAATATTTCCGGGAATTTGCTTGCGAAGAATTCTTGGATTTCTTCGTCATGGAAAACAACGTTTAATTGTTCTAAGTAATGGGTGAATGCGTTTGTCTTTGTCGCTTCAAGTGCGGCTAAGATGCGGGCGATTTCACTAACGATTTCTTTGTTGAAACGATCTTCATCATTTACAAATTTACCGTCATCTCCTAAGTAGTAATCACTATTGCCTTCGGTAAGTTTCGCAGTATTAACTGCCTCTTCGATTTGGACAATGTAATACGTATCATTTTCATAGAAGAGGAAGTTACGGTTATCATTACGTTCATGAATTTTTGGCGTTAAGTAATATGTGCCGTGAATGTTGCGTACGAACGTATTCCGTAAAGCAGTACCAGTCATTTTGCCTGCGTCAACAATGTTGCCCTCATCATCAAGGACAGAGTCAACACCATTAGCGGTACTAATATTGAAGACACGGTTACGTAAGGCATCAGGTAAACCGGTGATACCACCGCTTTTAATACCCCATTCGGTTGTAACGTATGATTTTTTACGTACTTCATTTAATTCGATTTCTAAACCGTCTTCTTTAAGGTATTTATTTCCGCCGGTGAATTTTATTTCTGCATCAAGATTTGTAAGCATTGGATCATCTTTAATTTTGTTGAATTCGGTCATAACGTCACCCGTTAGTGTGTGGTCAACAATGCGATCACCAGCGCCGTCTTTGACGATTAAACCAGCTTTTAATAATAAGTCTTCTTCATTACCGTCGACTTTGAAGTCATCCTCGTTACCGCGCCATGCGTTTGCAAGAATGTTTAAATCAGGGTCGCCATCTTCTTTAATAATGTTTTCATCAATAAAGGCATGGACTAAGTTTGAGACTGCGTTTGGATGTTCGTTGCTATCTTTAAGCGCAATATAACTAACTTTACGGGCGTAGTTACGACCAAGAATGTGTGATTGTTCATCAACGACGTATTGTTCGACTAATTTTTCGCGATAAACTTCTTTTAAGAAGCTATCAACGACATAGTCACTATAGTAATCGTAGTGAACGATTTCAAATTCATCAAAGTTTGTTTTATCAACGGCAGGTAAAAATAACCCTTCAGTGTAAAACGCACTTTCATCTAATGCATCAACGTCCTTAATTGTAAGTTTTTCATCATCAACAATGATGTATCTGTTTTGGCCACCATAAACTTTTTCACGGATATATTGCTCTTCTTGGAAGAAGCTGCGTTCTTGGTAAGAAGCGGCTTTAATTTCGTTATAAAACTTTTCCTTAATCCGTTCATCAACGGCGGCTTTAAAAATGCTGTCTTCAGCTAAGTCTTCATATTCACCAAATTTGTCGACAGCGACTAAGTGTAGTACTTCGTCAAATATAAGTTGTTTGAAACCGCTGCTATCACGATAATTATCATAAATTTTCGTGAAAACATTATTAATTTCATGGCTTAAGTTATCTACTAGTGGGTTATCTAATGTAGTAGGTTTAGCAATAATTTCTTTACACCCAGTTAGTAGAAGTGATAAACCAAGAAAAGCGATTAATTTTGTTCTTTTTTTCATTTTAATCTCCTAGTTACCTGGGTTTAAATAGTCGTAGTAATCAACGGCATTTAAGAAGTCTGAAATGTATTTTTCTTCAATTAACCGGGTGCTACGTGTGTATTCTTGAACTTTTAAGTAATCAACCCATTCCTTCCAAAGTTTTGTATCTTCGCGGTCTTCGCGATATGTCTCGCGGGCGCGTTGATTTTCTAAGTATGTATTAAGTTTTGCTTCTAGCTCATCGCTGCTAAATTTAACATCAAGTAATTCAACAAGTTTTTCAAAGATACGTTCTTTAATATTTGGATCAAATGTTTTAACATCTGCTCTAATTTTTTCCGCACGCGCTTTGTATAAACTTTCGTCACCACTTAAGTAGTTAACAAATGTGTCTTTATCAATACCGTTATCTTTTGGATAGTTTTCTGATTTTGGTGTTTCAACAGTGTAGTATTCGGATAACTTTACACCGTTAACTTCAGGAACAATCGCACTGCGTTGTACGAGAATGAAGTGAACACCTTCGTAACCACCTGATGTTCCCGCACGCACGACTAAAATAACATTGCCGTGTTCGTCGGTTAAAACTTTTTCGTTACCAAGTTCAGGCACTTCATTAAATGCTGGTAAAGCACCGAATTCAGCGTTGTAAGCACCTAACCCATCAGCAGTGTTTTCATCAACGTCATGAGGGACGATAACACTAACGTTATGTTTGTTGAAGTATTTATTAAAGATAATGTTACGTGGATAATACGCGGCATCACCTTTGTTAACTTCACGACCATCAGTGGCTTTTACTTGATCACGGGCTTCGAAGAGTTTAATATGCGCGCCAAACGGAATTTTACCGATTCCTAGTTCATTTGTGAAATAGTCTTCGGCTTCTGCAGGCATCACAATTTTTTCCGGTTCGCGTTCGGGGTTTGGATCTTTGTTATAAATTTTGTCAAAAACATAAACACCAAGTTTAAATTCATTAACAAATGATGTTTTTGTTGACATAATACCAAGATCGCCGTATTCTTCGGCGCTACCTTCATCTTTACTATGGACTTCGGCAACCTTACCGAATGTTGTAAGAAATTCGTCTGTACCAGGGCGTTTTTCACCAAGTTTACTTAAGGCTTCAATTGCGCCACTGAGGTCCCGCGCTTCGTCACTAGAAATTTTACCAGTAACAAAGTCATTTGATTCGGCACCAACTTTTACAAGAAGATGACGGACGTGGTATGGTAGACGACGTTCTAGATAACCAACATAGTCGCCATCACCTTGCATTAATTCATCCCAATTCGTTACGTCTTTACTAGCGTCATAAACCCAAGAATCTTCACCACCTTCGTAAAATTGTTCTTTAAGTTCGACTTCCATTAAGTCGTAGACGAATTTTTCACGTAATTCATCAAGATCTTCCACTTTGTAGCTTTTTAATAAGCTTTCAAGTTCATCTTTATACTTTCTGCCACCTGTGGCGTTGTTTTTTGCTTCGTCCTTGACGTCTTTAACTTTCAAGTCAGCTTTGTCATATAATTCGTTGCGTTTTTCAATTTGTTTTGTTTCGAATAGTTCACGCACAACTACTTCGTAAACGGCATTATAGTAACTAAGCAGTCCGTCGGCCTCATCGAGATAATCATCAAATAAATCATCTACTTTTAGTGGGACTGTTTTATCACCAACTGTTACCGTAACAATATCGCTGTCTACACCTTTGACCAAGCTTTTATCACACCCGGTTAAAACGAGTGTGGCAAGGCCAAGCAGCGCGATAATGCGTTTTGGTTTTTTCATATCGTGCTATACCTCCTAATAATATGCTTTTATATTCTATACTTATCGCCCATCTATTTCAACAAAAATAGGTTAATAATCGTTAGTATGTTATTTTTATATAAAAATAGGGTAGTAAAAAGGTTTATTTTTTTGTTAATTTAAGGTATCTTATTTGATGGACAAGTTTTTGTTTTGGAGGATATATGCATTTATTGGAAATTCGTGGTTTACACGCCGAAGTAGAAGGGATTAAAATTCTTAACGGTGTCGACTTAATTATTGATGAAGGTGAAGTTGTTGCCTTGCTTGGTCCAAATGGGCACGGTAAGTCAACTTTACTTGCAGTTATTATGGGCAACCCCCGTTACACAGTGACGGCGGGTGAAATATATTTTAAAGGGCAAAATGTGCTCGAAATGGAAGTGGATGAACGCGCAAAAGCGGGGATGTTTTTAGCGATGCAAAATCCAAGTGAAATTCCCGGTGTATTAATGAGTGACTTTATTCGCGCAGCAGTTAACGCAACCCGCGAGAAACCTGTACGGCCGATTGAACTATTTCGTATAATCGATACAGCAAGTCGCGATATGCAAATGCCACTTGATTTAGCTAGTCGCCATCTAAATGAAGGATTTAGTGGTGGTGAGAAAAAACGTAATGAAATATTACAAATGAAAATACTTGAACCACAGTTTGCCATGCTTGATGAAATTGACTCAGGGCTTGATGTTGACGGTATTCGGATCGTCAGTGAAGAATTAAATCGTGAGAAAACGAAAGAACGAGCATTTTTAGTAATAAGTCACTATGCGCGCCTTTATGATTTAATCAATCCAACACGTGCGCTTATTATGATCAACGGCAAAATCGTCATGGATGGTGGGATGGAGCTCGTTACCCGCATTGATCAAGAAGGGTATGAGTGGTTACAGTTAGAACATGGTATCGTTATTGAACGTGTGGGGCAAAAAACGATTGCACTTGAAGATTGTGCAGTTAAGGAAATGATTAAGTAATGTCAACTTTTATTAAATTAACAAATCTTAAAAGTAAGATAAAATCCGGTGTGCTAACACTTAAGCATAACGATGTTTTTAATACGATTTTCGATGAAGAAAATATAACGAAAGATGTCAAAGAAGTTGTGATTGAAAGTTCAAAAAACATTGATTTTATGATTATATTACGTTCAACATCGCATAAAATAAAGTATGTTGTAAAACCGCACACACAAGGTAAAATTATTTTAATTTCCGAGGATGAAAATGTAAAGGTTGACCGGCTTTTAACGTTAGAAGAAAACGCCCAAATCATGTTTGTGTATCCCGACTTCTCGCGGGGTGATCGCTCGGTTGATTTTGAAACAATTTTAGTTGGAAAAAACGCAAAAGCAGATTGGAATTTATCGACATATTCAAATAATAAAGCATTAAAAAACTTTAATATTTCGTTCTCGCATTACGGTGCGGGCAGCAGCGCAGATATGAAAAACTATGGCGTATTACTCGATGGTGGCACGCTTGTTTTTAGCGGTAACTCGACAATATATGAAGACGTAAAAGGGGCGGAAACACATCAAACTGCGCGCATTATTGTCTTTGATCCAGATGGTAAAGCAGAAGCAAACCCCAATTTAAATATTTATCATAACGATGTTATCGCCGCAAGTCACGCAGCGACTGTCGGTAAAGTTAATGATGAACATCTTTATTATTTAGGTACACGCGGACTTGATGAAATAGCAGCGCGAAAACTCATTACTAAAGGGTATTTGCAGCCAATCGTTGAACTAATCGATGATGAAACGTTAAAAGCACGGCTACTCACTGATTTAGAAGAGGTATTGCGATGATAAACGCTCATGATATTCGGAAAGATTTTCCGATTTTTAAAGATAATAAAACAATTTATTTAGACAACGCTGCAACAACATATAAACCGCAATGTGTTGTCGATGCGGTGAATAAATACCTAATTCATGATACGGCAAACGCTCATCGCGGTGATTACGATACTGCGTATCGCGTTGATAAAATTATTGATGAAACAAGACTACTTACGAAGCAATTTATTAATGCGAAAAGTGTTAATGAAATAGTTTTCACAAACGGCACAACAATGTCTTTAAACATGATTGCTTTTGGCTATGCCTTTAAATTTTTAACAAGCGAAGATGAAATTATCTTAACGTATGCTGAACACGCTTCAAATACGATACCGTGGTATGAAGTAAGTAAGCGAACCGGCGCCAAAATAAAATTTATCGACTTAGATAAAAAAGGACGCGTAACCGCCGAAAATTTAAAAAAAGTCATAACTAAAAAGACAAAAATCGTTTCTTTAGCACATGTTACGAACGTCCTTGGTTATATTAACGATATTAAATCAATTGCAAAAGTAGTGCATGAGTATGGGGCGATATTAGTAGTGGACGGCGCCCAAAGCGTGCCGCACATGCTCGTTGATGTCCAAGCTTTAGGTATTGATTTTCTCGCTTTCAGTGGCCACAAAATGCTTGGACCGACGGGAATTGGGATACTTTATGGTCGTTTAGAACTGTTAGAAAAAATGGATGCTTTTCACGGCGGTGGTGGAATGAATGCAACTTTTGCACCAGATGGTTCACTACAATATTTTGAGCCCCCGCTAAAATTTGAAGCAGGGACACTTAATCTTGAATCAATTTACGGATTTAATGCTGCGCTGAAGTACATTAATAAATTAGGCATTGAAAACATTGCAAAACACGAATTAGAGTTACGTAATTATGCGGTGCATGAGTTACAAAAAATTCCTAGCGTCATTATATATAATGATTGTGCCGAAACTGGGATTATTACGTTTAACGTAAAAGATGTGTTTGCGCAAGATGCAGCAACGTATTATAACAGCCAAGGCATTGCTGTACGAAGTGGCCAGCATTGTGCAAAAAACTTAAAACATTTTTTGAATACACACGCAACAATCCGGATCAGTATTTACATATATAACACAAAAGAAGAAATCGACAAATTTCTTGAAGTCACGAAAAATGTGGAGAATTATTTAGATGCATTCTTTTAGTCCTGAGATGATGAGGCAAATAATTTTAATGCATTATGAAACGCCATATCACAAAGAAACCCCACAAAATACGGGTGAATTTCATTATATTCATTTAAATAGCACGGGTTGCATCGATGATATTCATTTATATTTAAAAATTAATCATGATATTGTCGAGACCGGTTACTTTGATGGTATTGGTTGCACAATTAGCATTGCTTCAACGTCAATTTTGTTGAGCACGATTGAAGGCAAAAAATTAAATGATGTTTTGGCAATTATCCATGAATATAAAGAAATGATTAATGGCCGTACGTTTAAAAGTGAATTATTAGATGAAGCACTAGTGTTTATTAACACCGCAAAACAACCAAGTCGCATTAAGTGTGCAACTCTAAGTTGGGACGGTGCGGCTAAGTTGATTCATCAACATGAGGAGAGTAAGTAAAATGGAAAATCGTGAAGATTTAAAGTTTGGTGCATATAAATACGGATTTAGTGATGAACAGACAAGCATTAGTAATACTGGCTTTGGTTTAAATGAAGACGTCGTTCGCGCGATTAGTGAATTTAAAAATGAACCAAAGTGGATGCTTGATTTCCGCTTAAAGGCGTTAGAAGCTTTTTATAAAATTCCTAATCCAAGTTATGGTCCCGATTTATCTGTACTTAATTTTGATTCGTATATGTATTTTAATAAAGTTACGAATGAAGAAGCGCGCAGTTGGGACGATGTACCAGACACAATTAAAGAGACATTTGAAAAACTTGGTATTCCTGAAGCTGAGCGCGAATTTCTAGCCGGTGTTGCTACGCAATACGATTCAGAAATGGTTTACCACAATATGCTTAGCGAAGTTGAAGAAAAAGGCATTATTTTTTGCTCAACCGATGAAGCACTTAAAAACTATCCAGACTTAGTGAAAAAGTATTTTAATACAGTTGTTAAATATACAGATAACAAATACGCAGCGCTTAACGGTGCGGTTTGGAGTGGTGGTTCGTTTATTTATGTTCCCAAGGGAGTTACACTTGAAAAACCATTACAAAGTTATTTCCGCATTAATGCCGTAAAAATGGGTCAATTTGAACGAACACTTATAATTGTTGATGAAGGTGCCCATGTTCATTATGTTGAAGGATGTACAGCGCCTGTGTACAGCGAAGATTCGCTCCACGCTGCAATTGTTGAGATTATTGTTCATAAAGATGCGACTTGTCGTTATACAACAATTCAAAATTGGTCAAATAATATTGCAAACTTAGTCACAAAACGTGCATTAGTGCTTGAAAACGGCCATATGGAGTGGATTGATGGCAACATTGGTAGTTTTGTCAATATGAAGTATCCTGCGTGCATTTTAGCTGGTGATGGTGCGAAAGGGACAACAATTAGCGTCGCTGTTGCCGGTAAAGGCCAATATCAAGACGCAGGGGCACGGATGATTCATCTTGCGCCGAATACATCAAGTACAATTATTTCGAAGTCCGTTGTTCATTCCGGTGGTGTCGCTAATTATCGTGGATTAGTCCGTCACACAAAAGCTGCGACTAATTCACAAACACATATTGAATGTGACACACTTATTTTAGATGGTATTTCCAAGAGTGATACGTTACCAACAAACGAAGTTTATAACAATAGTTCGTTTATTGAACATGAGGCAACGGTCAGTAAAATAAGCGAAGACCAATTATTTTATTTAATGAGTCGTGGTTTAAGTGAAGAAGATGCGACGCAAATGATTATAATGGGCTTTATTGCCCCATTTAGCCGTGAATTACCGATGGAATATGCTGTTGAGTTAAATCGTTTGATTAAACTTGATATGGAAGGTTCGCTTGGATAATGAACAAAACTTATGACGTTATCGTTGTTGGTGGCGGCCACGCGGGTGTTGAAGCGGCTTTAGCGAGCGCACATTTAGGAATGGCAACGTTACTAGTAACGCTTGATATTAAACGCATTGCAGCCTTACCATGTAATCCTAATATCGGTGGTAGTGCCAAAGGGATTGTCGTTCGTGAAATTGATGCGCTTGGTGGCATGATGGGCATTTTTGCTGATAATGATCCGTTACAAGTAAAAATGCTTAATACCGCGAAAGGTCCAGGTGTCCAATGCGTACGCGCGCAAGTAGATAAAATTGGCTACCCTGCATACGTGCAAAGTGTTGTTTTAAATACAAAAAATTTAACAGTAGTTGAAAAAATGGTTACTGGGTTACTTTATGATGAAGATGCAGTAAACGGCATTATTTTAGAAAACAATGAGGAAATACGCAGTAAAGCGGTGATTTTAACAACGGGAACATATATGGAATCTTCAATTTTACGTGGCCATGATGTTAAACATGAAGGTCCAGAAGGTGATCGATCTTCACGGGGCTTGTCGCCGTTTTTAGAACAAATGGGTTTTGAAATGTATCGTTTGAAAACGGGGACACCACCGCGCATTAAGCGTGATTCAATTGATTTTTCAAAGATGATTCCAGAATTAGGAATGGAAGGTCAACTTAATTTCTCATACACAACTAATAAAGACTGGACACTTGCGGAACAAGAATTATGTTATTTACTTTACACCGAGCCAGAAACACATTCATTAATTAATTTACATTTAGATGACTCGGCAATGTATGGCGGTTATGTACAAGGCACGGGTGCGCGATATTGCCCAAGTATTGAAGATAAAATTGTTCGCTTTGCCGACAAAGAACGCCACCAACTTTTTATTGAACCAGAATCACGCCTTACCGATTCAATGTATTTACAAGGTCTTAGCACATCAATGCCAATTGATGTTCAAGATAAAATGGTGCGCAGTCTTAAGGGATTAGAAAACGCAGTAATTTTAAAATATGCTTATGCGATTGAATACGATGCAATTAACCCATTACAATTTAATTTAACGCTTGAATCAAAATTATATAAAAATTTATACGCTGCTGGACAAATTATTGGCACGAGTGGTTATGAAGAAGCCGCGGGATTAGGTTTAATCGCGGGTATTAATGCTGTTTTGAAAATAAAAGGTAAAAAACCACTAATTTTAAAACGCGACGAAGCTTATATTGGTGTGATGATTGATGATTTAATCACAAAAGGCGCAGTAGAACCATACCGACTCCTTTCAAGCCGCAGTGAATATCGCTTGTTGCTACGCCATGATAATGCCGACACACGGTTAACCGAAATTGGTTATAAAGTTGGTCTTATTAGCGAGAAACGCTACGAAGAATTCACTAAAGCAAAAACAATACGAGATGAATATTTTACGATGCTTAACAACAATTACTTAAGCGCGAATGAAACGGTTATCGACTTTCTAGAAAGCAAAGGATATCCTAACTTTAAAGGTGGCTTAACAGCGGCAGAGCTTATTAAACGCCCAGGCATTACACTTGATGATATTGTTGCATTTGTACCGGAAGTTGATTTAACAAAGTTAAACTACAATGCCCGATTCCAACTTGAGACTGACATTAAGTACGAAGGTTACGTTTTAAAACAAAAGCAAGAAGCAAAGCGGCTTGCTAAATTAGAAGATGAACAAATCCCAACCACATTTACATATGAACAACTAGACGGTTTGCGTATTGAAGCACGTCAACGCCTTGCGCTTGTAAAACCGGTAACAGTGGGACAAGCAAAGCGCATAAGCGGAGTTAATCCAAACGACATTATTATCTTAATGACATATTTACGAAAGTATAAACAACATAATAATGAACACATTTAATGCGTATTTACAAAAGTTAAATATACCAAACAGTGCGTATATTGCTGCTAAATTCAGTGAATATGCTGCATTTTTAAGTGAAAAGAACAAAGTAATGAACTTAACGGCAGTCCCGGAAACGCAGTATTTTGAAAAACATTTTTATGACAGTTTATTACTTAGTGAACTTTACAACTTTAATGATGAAACACTCTTAGACATTGGAAGCGGTGCTGGTTTTCCCGGCATTGTGTTAGCGCTTGTTTATCCAAAACTTCGCATAACGCTTTTAGAACCAACACTTAAGCGCGTAAATTTTTTAAACGATGTTATTACTTTATTAAAGATTGAAAATGTTAAAGTTGTCGCGGCACGTGCGGAAGATTACATTGTTAGTAATCGCGAACAGTTTGATTTAGTTACGGCACGGGCAGTTGCAAGTTTAAATGTTTTGCTAGAACTTGCAGTACCTTTTGTAAAACTTAAAGGCGCTTTGCTTTTAATGAAAGGGCAAAACGCACATGAAGAAATTGCGCTCGCAAGTAATGCAATGAACCAATTAGATGTGGTATTAGCTAAAGAAAATCAGCAGACATTACCAAGCGATGAAAGTGTGCGTATTAATCTTAAATTTGTGAAAACAAAACAAACGAATAGTAAGTATCCACGCAATTATAGTCAAATAAAGAAAAAACCACTTTAGTGATTAATTTGTTATACTTAAATAAAGGTAAAAAATGGCAAAAATTATTGCAATAGCGAATCAAAAAGGTGGTGTTGGTAAAACAACAACAGCGATTAATTTAAGCGCATCATTTGCGCACTTTGGCCGTCGTGTTTTATTAATTGATATGGATCCTCAAGGTAATTCAAGTCGCGGTTTAGGTGTTGATCCTGCAACAGCGAAATACACAATTTACCATGCTTTTTTTCATGATGTCGATATTAACAAAGTAATTAGCAAGACAGCAATGAAAACACTTGATGTTATTCCTGCCAACTTATTACTTGCACGCACTGACGTTGAAGTAAATACATTAGCCCAGCATCCATTTACTGTACTTAAAACAAAAATGCACGATATTAAAAAGAAATATGATTATGTTTTTATCGACTGTCCGCCTTCACTTGGTCTTTTAAGCACAAATAGTCTCGTCGCTGCCAACAGTGTGATTGTACCGGTGCAATGCGAATACTTTGCTCTTGAAGCAGTTGCCCAAGTTTTAGCGACAATTAAACAAATCCAAGATAGTCACAACGAACAATTAAAAATTGAAGGTTTTCTTTTAACGATGTACGACCAACGCACACGGCTTGGGATTGAAACAAGTCAGCAAGTGCGCGGTCTTTTTAAAGAATCAACATTTATGACACCGATTCCCCGGAACGTTTCCCTTGCCGAAGCAAGTGCAAAAAGCGTACCGACGATACTTTACAAACCAAATAGCAAAGGCGCTTTGGCGTATTTAAGTGTCGCGAAAGAAATTATTGAAAATGAAGAACGATACGAAGAAGATACTGACGACTAGTTTAAGTGAACTAATTGGTAAGTATGAAAAATCAAACGTTCTTGCCGAACTTGAACGTGAATATTTAAGTTTACCAACAAAGCAATTAAACATATCTTTAATAAAACCAAACAAGTATTTAAAGTCGGTTTACTTTTCTGATGAAAAAACAACAAAATTAATTAGTGTTTATGGACAAACACTTTTTCTTGAGCCGCTTATTTGTCGTGAAGTTGAA
>CAZWRR010000010.1:0-18820 GCA_964635805.1 uncultured Staphylococcaceae bacterium | reverse complement strand
TTTGTCAAGTCCATCAATCTTTGCAGTTCGTCAAGTTTAATATTAATTTCTTTTGTGATTTTACGGTGTTATCATCGAGGTTTTTATAATTATTAAGTTAAGAACTTAATTTTTTCTAGTGAACCCCGTATTTGTTTTATAAGTTAAGTTGAAATATAAACGCAATTTGCTATAATTAATTTAATTATTAGGTGAAAAAACACATGGGAAAGAAACGTCGATTTTTGCTTAAATTCGTGCTTGCTCTTTTTGGGGCGGCACTTTTTTTACAAAGTTGCGGTGAAGTCGAAGAAACAGTAGTAGTTAATGCTATTTCATTTGCAAACGAAGCGCCGAGTGACATTTTCGCACCGACCGCGCAATATGGAGAACAACAAAAAGAAACTAAAACACTTGATGTTGACGAAGACTTCGATAAACTTGAACACGATATCGTTGATTTAATTGAAAAAAGCGAAAACATCACGAATGAAGTAGTTTTTACGAATTTTTATAAAGTTGAACCGCACACACCTTACTATTTCAAAGTTGCTTTTACGAAACCGGAAAATTTCGTAATTGAAAGTTTTATTTTTGGTGAAAGACTTATTACTTCCTACGATTTTGTTGAGGTTAAAAACGATTACGTTACATTTATTCACCATTTTGTTGATCCGGGCTATCAAAGTTTACAAGTTTACGATTTATATTATTACAACGATAGCGGTCTTTTACGGCGCGGGGACACAACAAAACATAAAAGTTTAAACATTGCGCTGCCGATTGATACAGTTTACAGCGTTGAAATTTTTGACCTACATGTCGAACGTGATTTTTTTCATCTTAACTTTTATGTTGAATTTATTGACGGTGATTATGACAACTTTACGAACAACTTTTATTTTGCTTTAAGTGATGGCCAAAATATTATTCAAACGACTCACGTCCATAACGGCTACAATGACATATTTAATGATGTCGGTCTTGAGGGCGAAAAGCAATATGAATACGCGCTTTATTTTGTCACAAATGTTTATGATGGTCGTGCTGCGACAATTTTAACCGCAAAGACGGGTCGTTTCCGCACAATTGGGAACGCCGGTTTTGATTATGTGAATTATGGTTTTGATTATGTCGTTTACGGAACACGAACGTATGGATCTTCAAGCGCGATTGATATTATTAACGTTGAACTTTATGACGGTAATAGCCGCAAACTTTTGCAAACCAGTTTTTACAATGAAGATGTGTTTGAAAATCTTTATTCAAATTATCGTTACTATTTGGTCATAAATTATCTTGAAAAAGTTGGAGAAACACAAGTAACTAAACAGCAAATTTATTCATTTCTTACGTTTACAAAAGCGACTCCGGAATTTAATGTTGATATTCATCCGTATTTCAACGAACTTTATGTTTCGACTTATCTCCATGATTACGATTACACGGTCGAAAATATCAGCGCGAAACTTTATCAAGGTGACATACTCATTGAAACGTTCCCAACGCTTTCCGAATGGTACTTTTCAATTCCCGACTTACGCTTTGACACTGAATATTTATTAGAATTTAATATTACGTACGATTTAAATGACGCTAAGGGATTGCAAACATTAACGCGGCGTGAAACTGTCCGGACCGAAGCAAAAGACGTACCAGAAATAGTTGCAGAACTTTATTTTGCCACGACAGAATCACTCCATATTGATCTTTATTATTATGATATGTTTGATGACGGCGCGATTACGGAGGTTACGTTACTTAAAGACGAAGAAGTTATCGAAAAGCACGTTATTTCCCCAAGTAACCCGCTCCATAATTATTATGAGTTCACCGATTTACTTTCGGATAATAAATACGTGCTTGCGGTCAAGCATGTTTACAATTTAGATGATGGGAAAGGGACGATTCACGCAAGTGAAACATTCACGTTTTCAACGCTTGCAAAAGAAACACCTTTTGTTGAATTTATTGCCGTTATCCCGCTGCTAGAAAGCGTTAGTTTTGATCTTGATATTTGGGATTACGATTATACAGGACACGTGAAGCTTGTTAATCTTTATTTAGGCGACACACTCGTTGATACGCATGTGTTTGTAATTGGCGAAGAGTGGGCAGATGCGATTGTTTTTACGGATCTTTATACTGATAGCGCGTATACACTTGAAGTTGAATACGTCTATGATTTAAATGACGGTGTTGGTGTGCAGACACTGTTTTTCACCCATGAATTTAATACATTAAAAATGCCACCGCCGTCGGTGAAGTTCTCAACGATTACTATGGAATCAACGTCGTTTACGTTTAATTTAGATATTAGTGGAGAAGACGAAACACTGATGCTTGACACTATTAAACTATATGAAGGCGCAACGCTTCTTGAAACGCTTCCTGGCGCCACAAGCAGCACGTTTACAAATTTATTAAGTGATACAAAATATACGGTCGAAGTGTATTACTCATTTGATGAAAATAACGGTCGTGGCCGTACGCATATGATGATTTCAACTGATAACTATAGTGATTTTGTTAATAGTGTTGAAAGTAGTAATGTGCTGGTTGATCGCGGGCTAGTCGTCGGGTTTAGTGCAGAAAACACAGAAACTTCACTCGTCATTAATAACCCGATTGCGGATTACGCTTTTAGAGACTACAATTACTACGTGCGGGAAATTCATCTTGGTCCTAATGTAACAAGTATTGGCGCTGATGCATTCTCCGGTCTTGCCAACTTACGCCGTGTTTATTTTTATAGCAATACGATTGGCGCGCTTAGCACCCAAAGCTTTGCCGCTAATTTTTATAATTCGACATTTCAAATTTACGTGCCGCCCGTAACGCTCGAAAGTTACCGTGCTTTGAATCTTCATGGTTTAGATGAAAAAGAAGTTAATTTCCGTATCCGCGCGCATAACATCCCAGGTTATCGTGATGTGATAACGCTCGCCACAATTGTGCCAAGTGTAGCAATAACGATTGTTGATACGCAAGACACAAGTATTGCGTTTAAACTAACGTACATCGATCCAGAAGATGTGATGACACTATTTAGCGTTAGCGTCTTCGATTACAATAACTTTAATGTTAGTTTAAATCTCTTAAATGAAAACGAAGTTTACACTACAACCGGCTTAAATAAAAACACGTTTTATACAATTAGTGTTGAGTTTACGTATCACTTAAATGACGATATTACGTATCATAACGCAGTGACGCTCGTTGTTAAAACAAACTATTTTGCCGGTAAAGGCACGAGTAATGACCCATACTTAATTAAAACAACGACGGATATGGAAAACATCGAATACGTCCCGGGTCCGATTTATTTTGCGCTTGCTAATGATTTAGATTATACCGGTAAAGCGTTTACGCCTTTAGATACGTTTGAAGGTTATCTTGATGGCAAAGGATATGCGATTCGCAACTTAACACTACTTGATAACACTTTAAATAACCCATCGTTTATTAATGAAAACAGGGGGACAATTCGTAATTTAGTGTTTACGAACACGCAAATTATTTCCTACAACACGCACAACATAACGTTTGGCATTGTAACATCAATAAACTACGGACAAATTGAAAACGTGACAGTTGATGCAGAAGTTACAATTTATAGCGGACGTTCAATCACGTTTGGCGCAATTACAAGTAAGCATGAAGCGGGGCGTATAAGCGACGTTAAGCTTAATTTAGTCATAAATGAAATAAACGGCTCAAGCGTAACTTTTGGTGGTGTTGCCGCAGTTAGTAAGAGTGAAATTAATAACGTAAAAGTCAAAATAAATGGGTTTTTTGCGGCGACGAACGATCTTTATTACGGCAGTGTAAGTGGTCTTGCTTACGATACACATGCGCACAATATTGACGCAACAACAAACGTTACTTTAGCAAGTGATAATACGTACGCTGGTGGGGTGTTTGGCGCCATTAGTGGCAGCACACAAGTGCGATATGCGCTTATTTACATGAAAACGCAGTGTTACAATGCAAAAATAACAGTAGCCGGTGGCCTTATTGGCAAAGTATTCGAACAAGATACGTATTTAAACATTGAAAATGTTGTGCTCTTTTTAGATATGCATTTTGTTAATGAACATAACTTTGGTTACGTCCTTGGAGATTTAAATGACGCGGAAATTAGTCTTTATGAAGTGCTTATCGTCCGCCCAATCGTTGAAACAGAACCGGGTCTTGCGCTTGAACTCACAGATAACGCTTTACCGTTTAGCATTGTAACTGATATAAGTATTTTTGACCGTGTGTTTTTCTATAACACAATGATGTTTGATCCCCGCGTTTGGGAATTAGATAGTGTTAATTACACGACAGAGTGGCCATATATTAAATAAGGAAAGGAAATAAAGCAGTGAAAAAGTTATCGATGGTTCTTGGTGTAGTTGCCGCTTTTGCCGCAGTTGTTATTATGGGCATTAGTGTTTTAAGTATTACCGGGATTATCGATTTAAGTGCGCGTAGTTTAATTAACGTTCGTTTTTACAATTACGACGCAACGCTGCTTTATGAAACAGAGATTAATTATAACGAGGACGCAGAGTACGTTGGTGCAACACCACTTCGACCGGAAAGTGACGATTTTTATTATCAGTTTTCGGGTTGGAATAAGTCACTTGAAAAACTCCAAGTTGATACGATCTTTGTTGCCCAGTATTTTGTTGAAGTAAAACAAGTAAAAGTAACGTTCTTAAATCACGATAGTAGTGTACTTTACGAAGATTTCGTCACTGTTGGCGCAACCGCTGAGTATTTTGGCAGCGTGCCAACACGTGCGCATGATGGTGTAAATCGCTTTAAATTTGCTGGATGGGACCAACCACTTACAAACATTAGCGCACCAACAACTTTTACGGCAATATATACGGCTGAACCTGCTATATTCACCGTTACTTTCCGTAATTATGACGAAGAAATTTTGTACGTTGACGAAGTAGCAGCAGGGGCGACAGCAACGTACTCCGGTTTAGCGCCGACACGGGCGAGCGACGCAATATTTACGTACACATTTAGTACGTGGGATAAACATTTAGAAAATGTGAGTGACGACTTTGATACGTACCCAGTGTTTGATCAAGTAAATACGTTGTACACAGTAACGTTTTACAATGAATACAGTGATCCGCAGCCGCTTTATATAACGTACACACATTATGATGGCACTGCCGAATATTTAGGTCCGCGTCCAAGTAAGCCAAGCACACTTACGCACGCATATGCGTTTAAAGGCTGGAATAAACCAATTACAAATATTACAAAAGACACGGTGCTTGTCGCCACGTTTGATATCGTGCCTAACACATTTGTCATCCGTTTCCTTGATCATGAAGATAATGAACTTTACAAAGCAGAAGTACTGCAAGGCGAAACAGCTATTTATCGTGGTGACCCGCCAACACGTGCAAGCGATGCACAGTATGACTATGAATTTGTTGCGTGGGACCGTCTTCTTACAAACGTTCAAGAAAGCTTTACAACAAAACCGCGTTATGAGTATGTTTTAAAACAATTTTTCGTAACGTTTCTTAATTATGATGGTCAATATTTAGATCGCATTAAAGTTGGGTATGGGCAAACAGCACGCTTTAGTGGTCCCACCCCCGTACGCGCTGATAGTGGCGGTATCGTTTACAACTTTAGTGGTTGGAGTCATAGTTTAAATAACATTACAAGCGACTTAACCGTTATTGCTAAATATACGTCGTATACTGGTGGCACACTTCCGCAGAAAACGGTGTTTTATTATGCATACGACGGACTTCCGCTTTCACAAAAGCGGACAGGACTACTAGCAGCTGAGTTCGTCGATGAAGGCGCATCCGCAACGTACACAGGTGACGAAAATGCGCTTGTGCGGCCGTATTCACCAGTGCATGAACGCGACTTTGTCTTCGTCTCGTGGAGCGCAGGGAAGGCGTTAGATAATGTGCGCGAAAACATTACGACGTATGCGCAGTATGAAACAACATTAGGCGAAATTATTGTGACGTATCGTAATCCGTATGGCGCTTTGCTTTATGAAGACATTATTAACGTTGGCGACGCAAGTTTTTATGAAGGTGTCGAGCACGACTATTTATTACGGGAAAATGGCTTTGAAAGCTGGAGTTCCCCACTTACGAACATTAAAGAAAGCATTACAGTGTATCCGAGGTTTAGCGTCTATGGGTAAGAAGACATTTGCAACGATTGTCGCTGCTGCGATAAGTACACTAGCCGGTGTTGCGCTTACAACAACGAGTGTTTTAAGTGTCGTTGGTGCGATTAAAGTTAACAATCCGCCCCCACAATATGAAGCAAGCTTTTATAATGATGACAATACATTTTTATATGCGCATGTTGTTGAGCATAATAAAGATGCGCGTTATGAAGGCGACTTACCGCTTAAACAATCAGATGAAAATTATGATTATACATTTGACGGGTGGGATAAATCGTTAAACAATATTGTTGAAGATACGAAGTTTTACGCAACTTACACTGCGACAACGCGTGATTTTGACGTTACGTTTATTAATTATAACGGTGATATTCTTAGTGAAATACAAGTTGAAGCAGGCCGCTATGCGATGTATAAAGGTGGTGTACCAGAGCGGCCGGCAACGCAAGTTGTGACGTATACATTTGCGGGGTGGGACGGCCCACTTGGGCCAATTCACGAACATACGACACTGCGGGCAATGTTTAGTGAACAACCGATCCAGTATCCAGTTACATTTGTAAATTATGATGGCACTTTACTTTATGAAACAACGGCTGTATATAACGGCACAGCGGTGTATGGTGGCGAAACGCCAACGCGCGAGCGTGATGGGGCAACGAGTTACAAATTTGTTGGTTGGGATAAAACACTAACCCCCATTAGCGGCGCAACACTTATTACGGCAGTATACAACGAAGTCGTAACGCAGCATACTGTTACGTTTGTTAATTATGACGGTGAAGAACTGCAAGTTGTTCACGTTGAACACGAAGGATTTGCCGCTTACACTGAAGAAGTACCAACACGGCCAAGCGAAGGAACGTATTCGTATCGCTTTATCGGCTTTGATACGTTAACGGATGTTGTTACAAGCGACTTACTCGTAACGGCGCTCTTTGAAGAGTATTTAACAACGTACACTGTGCGTTTCTTAAATTACGATAATAGTGAACTTTACCGTACGGAAGTTACGGTTGGTGAAGAGGCAGAGTACGAAGGACCATTACCAGAACGCATCCACACTGAAGTTGGTAAACATTATGATTTCGTCGGCTGGGACCGCGAATTAGAAGACGTTAATGAATCATTTGCGACGTATGCGCTTTTTGATGAAAATAAAGATCTTTATGAAGTTACATTTAATAATAGCGTTGATGAAGTACTGCAAACAGTTTTCGTGCCGCACGGCGAAGAAGCAATTTACACTGGTGAAACACCGACAAAGCCAAGTGACCAATTTTATGATTATGTATTTGATGATTGGCATGAAGAACGCACGAACATTACCGAAGACAAAGTTTTTTATGCCGAATACATAACGATACCGCGCACGGGTCTTGATGAAGAAGATGATGGTGAAAATAACGGCGACGAAAACGATAACAAAGTTGACGAAGACTGGCCGTATGAAGATGATACGTTTGATGATTATCCGCCGCTGCCCAATCACGTTTATGTAAACTTTTATAATTATGACAATACACTTTTAAAAACGCTTGTCGTCGCTAAAGGTGCGGATGCGGTTTTCCCTGATCCCGACCCCGTCCGTGCTAGCACAAGTGAATATACGTATGAATTTGCAAGCTTTGATAAAGATTTAACGGCACTTACTGAAGACACGAAAACGCATGCCGAGTACGTCGCTTATGACGGTCAAGACTTTAAATATATTGTCTCGTTCCGTGATAACGACAAAACCGGGAAAAGTGTGCTTTTATATGAAGACTACGTTTCACCAATGGAAATCCCCGAATACCGGCTCAACGTTGTCCCCGAACCCGATCATGAAGGAGTTGCTACAGGCGTGTTTTTAGGGTGGAGCAAGCCGCTCGTTGCCGCAACAGAAAGTTATACAGTTTACGCTAAGTACGGACTTGCCCATGAATTAGATTCGCCAATTGAAGGAGTGCCTGGTGGTGATTTTGTTGACGAAGAAACAGTTGTCTTTACGTACGAATCAAGTTACACGCAACCAATATATTTACGTGAAAAAAGTTATGGCGATTTAGTTAATAACGTGTGGAAAGAAAGCCCGGTTTACGGCCAAATTGCTAGCGATAACATTAGTCCGCTTTATTTTGCTAGTGACAAAGTAAGCGGCGCAGGTATTAATGAGCATACGATTGATATTTACTACAACGTTGCGACGTATAAATACCATAAATATAGTCTTGTACCGATGTTTAATAGTTTGCCGTACGCAGTAACACCAAATAGTGATGCATACGCTTCGCAATTTAGTGACGTCCATGGCAACCCGCTTTTCCAAGAACACGTTGCGTACAATTTCCGCCCCGTAACGCTTAGTAGTAATACGGTTGATGTGCTTCGTAACATTAGTTTTAGTAGTAATAGTTACGCTGTGCACGAAGCAAGTTATCAAACGTATGCAGCGCTGCATTATTTATCGCTTACAAGCGAAGAACTTACGTATTTACAAAGCTTTATTGCTGAGCATAATTTACGTGCGGATACCGTTGATGACATACTTGCAACCCGTGATTTTCTTAAGAATTACGGTGAATACAACAAAGATTACGCTGCTTTTCCAAGTGACGCACATAACGTTCTTTACTTTTTAGAAACAGCACGCGAAGGTATATGCCAACATTTTGCTTCCGCGCTTACTTTACTTTATCGCGCGATGGGCATTCCTGCGCGCTACACGGGTGGATACTACGCAGTTAGTGAAGGTGCAGGTTACTTAAACGAAGTAAAAGCGAAGCAAAAACACGCATGGACGGAAATTTACATTGATAGTGTCGGCTGGGTTAATGTGGACGCAACGCCCGGCGACGGGAGTGGGACAGGCACTGGTTCGGGCCCCGGTGAAGGCCCTGGTACTGGTGATGGTCCTGGTACTGGTGACGGTAACGCTGAGGGCGGTGGTTTTGGTGAATTTGATCCAACGACACCAGCGCCAATTACGATTAATATTACGCCCGAACACGCCACGAAAGAGTTTGATGGCGAAAAAATGGATATTAATGGCAGTTATAACGGTGTGTTAGATCCAGGTGATTATATTGTTTATAACATTAATGAAGGTAGTGCTTACGTTGGTAGCTACGTAACGCGGGCAAAACCGCGCATATATAACGCTGCAGGCATTGACGTGAGTGAAAACTATAAAAACCGGGTAAAGCTCGTTTATGGTGAATACGTCATTACGATTCGCGCGGTGACGATTACAACTGGTAGCGCCGAAAAGGTGCGGGACGGGACGGCGTTAGTAAATGAAACGTTTACGACGAACTTGCCGCCGAACTTTACTGTACTTACGCTTACGTTTACGGGTAGTCAAACGAAGCCAGGCGTCGCTGATAACACGGTTGATACACATTCACTTATTATTATTGACCAATACGGCAATGATGTTACGTATTGTTTTGATGTGGATTGGATAATAGGGAGTTTAGTTGTTACTTAATTATGTACGATGAGTATGTCGCAAAAATAAAAAAAATTGCGAAAGTGCGCCGCACGTTACATAAACTTCGATTTTTAATCGGTGGTGTTTTCGCTCTTGTTTTCGTGAGCACTGCAAGTTTAGTAACGGCAAAAGGTTACATAAGTGTTGCTACGCCGCCGCTTGATACGTATGTGTATGGTGAAACACTAACGTACAACGGGAAAGCATTTTTAAGTGATGTAAGTTATGAGTTTGCGAGTGCGACAAATGAGGAGTGGGCAAGCAGGGCGCCTTACAAAGTTGGTGAATACAAAATGCGTGTAAAAGCGCCGAACAATTTTTCAGCGTATTATTATAGCGATATTTACTTTTTCAAAATTGTCGCTAAAGAAATTACGGTTGCGTTTAATGAAGAAGATGTAATTTATGGCCACGCGCCGACATTAACGTACACGCCGGCCTTAATTGCGGGTGATTACGTTACGGACGACGTCGATTACGATATAAATGTTATTGATGAAGATACGTGGCATTACGACGCAAGTAGTGATGCGTTTATTGTCACTAACGCCAGCGGTGAAAATGTTAGTAATTGTTACAACTTTACAGTCGTTAGTAAAGATATAACGATACTTAAGCGTAGTATTACGATTAATGCGGGAAGTACACGCAAAGTTTTTGATGACGAAGTAGTTACAAACGAAGACTTTGCTTTAACTTCAGGCGCGCTTGCTCCGGGCGACCGCTTCGTTATAAGTGAGCGCACGGCGGTTAAAGAAGTTGGTAATTACGTTAACGAATTAAGTTTTACAATTATCAATAGCGCTGATGAAGACGTTAGTAATTATTATAATCTTACCGTTGTTAACGGGATCATTATTATCGATAAACGCGTTTTAAATTTAGCAAGTAGCAGCGCGACGTTTGTGTATGACGGGGAAACAAAGCCGTTTACAGTTGCGGATATTACGCTTAGTGATGAAGAAAGTTTACTACCAGGACACACACTACACTTTGTTCATGATGAAGCGCCACGCCTTGAAGCCGGTGTGTACATTAACACGTTTACAGCTTATGTAGTTGATGAAAACAGTGAAGTTAGCGAAAACTATACGATTAATTACGATTATGGGATGACGCGTATTAATAAGCGGCCGCTTAGCGTCATTGCTGATTCTTTTACAAAAGTTTACGATCGCAGCGCTTTGCACGTCCCTACATTTACGCTTGATCCGGAAACTTCGTTAGCGAATAGTGATGAAATAATTGACGTTATTGCCCCAAGTTACGTCGACGCGGGTGAATACGTTAATACGCTTGACTTTGCGATTGTCGACAAAATAAGCGGCGAAAGCACTTTAGCTAATTATGAAGTTTTAAAAACAGATGGAACATTGCTTATTACGAAAATTCCGCTTACACTCGAATTTGCACCGCGAACCGTGACGTATGATGGTCTTGCCCACACAGCGGATTTCACGATTACGGAAGGCGCGCTTTTAGCGGGTGAGCGACTCGTAATAAATAGTCAAACAAGCGCGATTGACGCTGGTGTCTACGATATTAGTGAGTTTACATTTGATTTAATTGATGAAATCACATTTGCTAGTGTTGCGCATAATTATGATGTCACGGTCGTTGGCCAAAGTGGCGCCTTGACGATTGAAAAAGCTGTACTAAATATTAATGTAGAAAACAAAGAAAAAATGTACGACGGTAAAAATATGAGTGCAATGTTTAATCCAGGCGAAGAGCATTACACATGGAGCGGCACGCTTGGTGTTGGCGATTACATCGATTTTCGCTTTACAAATGATCCGCGTGACGTCGGCGAACATCCGGCGCATAAAGAAGTTAAAGTTTTACACCAAAGTGGCGCCTATCCTGCTAGTAATGATCTTGATGTTACATATAACTACGAAATAAGTGTCAATGATTCGACGTTTAATATTACGAAACGGCCACTTACGATTAAAACGGTTGATGTAATACATCAGTACGACCGTATCTACAATTTGAGCAACGACTTCCAAAAATACGTCGTTGATAGCGCAACACCGCTTGCCGATAACGAGTATATTGAAATATTACATGTTGATGCCCCAGCGCTTGACGTTGGTAATTATGATTACGTTATTGATTATGAATCACTCGTTATTCGTGGTGAAAATTACGTTGATGTTACGGAAAACTATGCGGTAACGTTTATTAATAACGCTAAGCGCATTATCGTCCCCCGTCCGGTTAGTGTGCTTTTTGAATACGCTGAAAAAACGTATGACGGTACGCCGCTAAGTAGCAGTGCCTACTTAAGTAGTGGTTTACTTGCCGATGATTACATTTATTTTGGTGGTTTACCCGAAATAACGTATGTAAGCGAAAGTCACACGGAAAATCCTTGTAATAACGTTGACGTCATTTTCTTTACAATTGACGGCGATAACGTTAGTCACAACTATGAATTAACAACATTACTACAAAGTGAACTCGTAATTACACCACGGGAAATCACATTAAGTTCGCCGTCATTAACAAAAACATTTGATAACGAAGTTTTTGGTGAAAGTATGGTTAGTGTTTCTGGCGAAGGACTTGCGCCCGGCGACAAACTTATTGTTGATACGATCGCTTCAACGAGTGCAAAACACGTACGTGACTCAGGTTTTAACAGCTTTACGTACCATATTGTTAATAGCGCTAACATTGACGTAACGGAAAACTATGCGGTTACGACAGCGTTTGGCACATTAGTAATTACGCCGTATATTGTCGAACTTGAATCACTTGAAGTTACACGGATTTATGATGGCAGTGATCACCGCTTAAGTAGTGACTTAGTCGAAATAAGCGCGTTCTCAAGTCCGCTCTATTTTAGTGATGCACCACTATTAGACGGTTTTACAATGCATGCAGCGTTACTTAGCGATCCCGTGATTGCGCCAGATGAAAACTATCAAATTACACTTAGTGCGCTTTATTCATCCGCCATTTACACTGTTTATCAAGATGACTTTAGTGCTGTTCTTGTGAATACGCCTTACACAATACTCGCGCGGCCACTAGTCGTCACAAGTGCAAGCGGTTCAAAGGCGTATGATGGGACGGTGTTTGATCAAAGTGTAACGATTTTAAGCGGTTCATTATTACCAGGACACACACTTGAAGTTGGTGAAATTACGGGAGTGCGGATCATTGGTGAAAATATGATCAATCCCGTTGGTGAAATTACAATAATTGATGAAAACGGTGTTAATGTAACAGCGTATTATAAAATTACAGCAATACCGGGGAGGGTTACAATTTATGAAGCATAAACGAAAGCGATTACTAATTTTAACGTTACTAACAGCACTTTTTATTACAAGCTGTGACGTTAGTGGCAGTGAGCAAAATAATTCCCAAATGTTCCCACCCCAAGATACGTATTACCGTACACAATTTGTCAATGATAACGGTGATTTCTTGTATTTAACGAAAACAAAAAAAGGCGCAACCGCGCAGTACGACGGCCCCACACCAACGAAACAAGCAACAAATGAGTTTACGTACGAATTTGATGGCTGGGACTTACCGCTTACAAATATTTTAAAAGACACAGTTTTTACGGCAACATATGCGACCCACGTCATTTATTATCATGACATCGTTTTTATTAATTACAATGACAGCATTCTTTATCAAACACAAGTGCAAGATGGTGGTGTCGCAGTTTACGAAGGTCCTGCGCCAGAACGTCCAGAAAGCGGCGGGTTTACGTATAAGTTCACAGGTTGGAATAAACCGCTCGCAAATATTAAAGAGCCAACTGTTTTTGTGGCGCAGTATGAAGGCAAACAAAAACCGTACACTGTTACATTTTTAGATGATGAAGGTGGGTTGCTCGATATTATTTACGTTTATCCTGGCGATACAGCGTATTACAGTTTAGGTACACCTCACAAAGAAAGTAGCGACGAAGCGGTGACGTACGTCTTTGATGGTTGGGATAAGCCGCTTACGAATATACAAGAAGATACTGTTGTGACCGCGATCTTTGAAAAAATTGTCCAAAAACACACGGTGCGATTTTTTAATTATGACTCAACCTTACTTTATGAACAACATGTTAACCACGGTGAAGCGGCAACATACGTTGGCGAAGTACCCTCACGCCCCAACGAAGGCCGCTACCAATATACATTTTTAGCGTGGGATACGAATTTTCATGTTGTTACTGGCAACTTAGATATATACCCGCTTTACGAAACAGCGATGCGTGACTTTTCAAGCGGTCTTGTGTTTGTCTATGACGAACAGCGTGAATATTATTATATTGATGACTACGTTGGCGAAGATAGTGATGTATACGTGCCATATGAATACACAACGCCAGAATACGGTGAGCGACCGGTAAAAATGATTGCCGCGCGCGCATTTGCGAACAATCAGACGATTCGTAGTGTTTTCTTAGAGCGGAATATTGAATATATTGAAAACGAAGCGTTCGCGAATAGTCTGTTTTTAGAAAGTGTAACGCTACCAGCGAACTTAAAGAAAATTGCGCGTCGTAGTTTCTACAACACAATTATTCCAAAGTTCATCGTTCCCGCAGGCGTATCGCATATTGGCCAAGATGCGTTTACAACGGATGGTTTCGTCCCAGAAGTTGTTATTGATGAAACTAATGCATATTACAAACTTGTTGATAACGTCTTAATGGATAAAGCAGGGACAATAATTTATTTTTCCCTCTTTGGTGAAGTACCAACGCACTTAACGATTAGTGAAGGTGTTAAACAAATTAGTGATAACGCGTTTGCCGGTAATGTCGTACTCCAAACACTTACTTTACCAAGTAGTCTTGAACAAATTGGTGACGGAGCGTTTATCGGTGCGCTTAGTTTGCACACTGTAACGTTTCTTGATTCACCGACTGTGATTGGTGACTCCGCCTTTGCCGATGCCGAAAGCTTAACAAACGTTAGTTTTGGCGCAAATATTGCTGCGCTTGGCCGTTATGCGTTTGCAAACACGGCACTTAACGATTTAGTGTTACCACAAACAGTGAAGAAGCTCTATCCTAATAGTTTTGAAAACGTTGCGTTTACTTCTATTAACATTCATAGTAGTAACCTTTATTACCAAAGTCATAACAACGCTTTGTTTAGTAAAGATTTACGCGAACTTTTAATTTTCCCGCTTAATATGCGCGGAACATTTACAATTCCCGAACAAACAAGCAACATCGATCTGCATTTATTTGATAACAACAATTTAAGCAGTTTTAACGTTCACGCTAATAATTTGCAATACAGTGCGCGTAGCGGCCTTTTATATACGAAAAACTTTACTGAATTACTGCGCGCACCAACGTTTATTTCGCTCGTTGAACTTCATCCGTCAACGTTAGTAATTCGCGAATACGCTTTCAAAAACGTAAGTAATGTCCGCGTCTTTACACTTAACAACAACTTAAAGACGATTAAGTATCAAAGTTTTAAAGAAGCGAATTTCCTTGAACATTTAGTGTTACCAGATAGTGTGGAAGTAATTGAAATCGATGCGTTTGCGAATATTGAGACGTTACAAAGCGTGACGTTTGGGGCTAACTTAGCAACAGTAGCAAGTGGTGCATTTTCGTATACACCAAACTTAACAACAGTGCATTTTAATAATAAGCTTGCCACAATTGACTCATTTACATTTTATGGATCGAATTTAGAGCATGTTCGCTTAGGGAGTGGTGTGCGCACGATTCGCACTGCCGCCTTTGGCGGTATTCCTGCCCTTAAAACGCTCGAATTAAATGCCGGGTTAGTAACAATTGAAAACTCTGCCTTTGGGGATACGACAGGGTACGAAGAACTTGTTATTCCTGATAGTGTAACGACAATTGGTGACCACGCATTTATAAACGCAAATGAGTTAGAAACGTTAACTCTAGGGGCAAATTTACGTACGATTGGCTCGTATGCGTTTGCGGGCGCTCGTAATTTAATCGAACTCGAGTTTAATGATAAATTAACAACGATTAATGAAGGCGCATTTATGGATAACTATAGTTTACGTAAAGTTGTTATGAATGACACGATTTCAGTGATTAATTACTTAGTATTTGCGAATGCGTATGCGCTTAATGAGTTAGTGTTTGGCGCGGGGGTTACGACGATTCGTAGCTATGCTTTTGAAAATGCGGAAAGTCTTGAAATACTTTATTTACATGCCGGTATTACGAAAATCGAAAGCGACGCGTTTTGGGGCGCAATGAATTTACGGACAATTGTCGGGCTTACAAACGTGCTCCAACCTTCTGTGAGCATTAGCTACTACGCCTTTGCGGAAACAAATGTCCATACAATTTATTATTTAGGCCAAAACGCCAATGATTTTAATTTTATTAATGATGTTACTGTTTATTTATATAGTGAAATCCCAAGTAGCAACGGTTACTGGCGCTACGTGAACGGTCGGCCCGTTCTGTGGGAATAAAAGAAAAAAAGTTAGTGAGGTATAAACAATGGAACTAATAATTTACAACACCGCCTTTGATTGGCTTACGAGTAAAATGGCAATTGCTATTTACGTCGTCGTTTTCGCGATACTTGTCATTATTTTAAGTGTGACTACGGTGTATGATGTGCGGAAGAAACTTGAGTTTAAAAACAAATATCGGCTCGAAAAGCTTGAGGACGAACGGACAAGACGACGTTCGCGTTTCCCGGAATTAGGCGATATTGACCGCCGTAATCGTGGTTTTACACGCGTGCAAAGCACGACTGGGTTAACGCTTGAAAAAATATGCGAAGGCTTTCGTGCATATAATGCGCGCGAGTTAAATCTTTATTATTCAATTGACGAAATTCGCCATTTTATCGCCGGACTTGGTGTAAGTAAGACGATGATCCTCCAAGGTATGTCAGGGACTGGTAAAACCTCACTTGCCGTCGCCTTTGGCCGTTATATCGGTGTGCCAAGCACTGTTGTGCCAATTCAACCGATGTGGAAAGAGCGTAGTGACTTACTTGGTTACTACAACGAGTTTACTGGTCGCTTTAATGAAACAATGATTTTACAAAAAATTTATGAAGCTGGTTATAGCGACAATATGTATGTGATCGTGCTTGATGAACTTAATATTGCCCGTGTTGAATATTATTTCGCAGAGTTTTTATCACTCTTAGAACTGCCGCCGACAAGTGCGCGCCAACTCGTTGTTACAGCTTCGGGTGCGCCGGGCGACCCACGCCGGATGCGCCGGGGGAACATTAATTTGCCCGACAATATTTGGTTTTTAGGTACCGCAAATAATGACGACAGTACGTTTGCGATTAGTGATAAAGTGTATGACCGGGCGATGATTATGAACTTAGATTTACGCGCCGAAGCGTTTGAAGTCGATGAAAGTGTTAATAGCGAACCGATTACGCTCAGTAAATCGATGTTCCAGCGGCTTACAGAGCATGCGCAACATGTGTATGAATTAAGTAAAGAAGGTTTACAAAAAATTGCCGAACTCGACGAATATTTAATTAAAACGTTCCACGTTACATTTGGGAACCGGATTTTAATGCAAATTCAAAAATACGTGCCAATTTTTATCGCCTGTGGCGGCACGGAAGATGAAGCATTAGATGATATTCTTGCGAAAAAGACATTACGGAAGCTAGAAGCAAAAAATCCGGTATATATTAAAGCGAAAAGTCAAGAACTTTTAGCGAAAATTGACGAAATATTTGGTCAGGACGTGATGATTAGTTGTATTAATACGATTAATCGTCTCGTTAATAGTGCATAGAGCAAACAGATGAAAACACTTGATTTATTTTATCGCGCATATAAAGGATACCGTAATGTCCTTAGTGATAACCGCGATAACAATACGTTCCATAAAAACATTAAAGGCCAACGCAAGCAAGTTGACGTTTTAACAATGACGCGCTTTGCGTGTGAAATTAGTGAAGATTGGGTTCGTGAAATTGAAAAAGGTTTAGTTTATATCGGCAAAGCAATCAGCGAAGACCGCCAGTTTATTCGTAATGAAGGGGAAGTGTTGCCAATTGAAAAAATTAGACGCGTTTCGCAAGATGCAATCGTTGATTTAGCAAAACGCAGTGAATATATCACACGGTTGCCCGAAGACGAAGATGATATGCTTGTCCCCGAGCGACTGTTAATGATCCAGCGCGAAAACGACTATCATATTTATGAAAACCGTGTTCTTTACGCAACACTTACGTATTTACGCGACTTCGTCGTCGTGCGGCTTGATAAAATTAATGAACTCGCGAACAAGTATGATGGGAAGGCGTTTATTAAAAAAGTTATTAAGCTTGGTGACCGCGAAGTTGATTTTCTCCTTGAACTTAGTGAAACGAAGAAAAACGACGTTACCGCGACAAAAGATAAAACGCTCGCGGATTTAATCACACGGCTTAACATTATTCTTAATGACATTTTAATTTTGCTCCGTACTGATTTAATGACGGAAGTAAGCAAAGCGCCGGCGGTAACGCGGCCAATTGTTAAAACAAATGTTTTCAAAATGAACATTAATTTCCGTGAATCACTTGCGCTTTTTGATTATATTAGCAGCTACAACGAAGATGGCTACGTCATCACCCCACATGAAAAAACGATCACGCCACTAGATGAAGCACAAAACGAGGCATTTAGTGAACTTATTTTATTTGCGAGCTTTATTACGTATAAACTTAACAACGAGCTTAGTGATATACTTGAAAACCGTTATCAAGCGGAAGAAACACGTCGCGCATTTTTGCGTGATGAAGAACTTTTGACGCGCATTGACGCCTTAATGGCCGAAGTGAAAACGAGCGACCGTGAGTTTGGTGAATATTTACTGCAAATGGAACAAGGGTATGAAGTGTTACGCCGTAAAGTTGAAGAAGCACGCAATGACCTGCTTGATGCCGTAAATCAGCACGCTGAAGAAGTCGCAACGTTAGCAGAAGCGCATGCAGGTGATATAAGTAAAATTCACGAAGAACACGAAGCGGCGCTGCTCGTCGCTCAAGAAAAACATGCTGCGGCATTACTTGCCAAAGAAGAAGAACTTAAAGGTGAGTATGAAGCTAAAGAAGTACTTAACGCCGCACTTTTAGTAAAAGAGGCGGAAGTCGCGAAAATTAAGAAAGAAAGTGAGGCAAAAGTCGCGGCGATTCAAGAACAAATGACACTTTTAGAAGCCGAACTTTTAACGTACCGCATTACGA
>CAZWRR010000009.1:0-19561 GCA_964635805.1 uncultured Staphylococcaceae bacterium | reverse complement strand
TAATTCTTTAAGATTAATGTCTAGTTAGATACCAAAGTAATTGGGCTAGTTGAATTGGTACACCTAATATAAATATAAGCCATAAATTAAGACTGTTTAAAACCAATAGTAATAAGTAAAAGGTGGCAATTAATGACCACCAAAATAACGAAAAGATAATTAAGTGAAATACTTTATTACCCCATTCTCGATTAAAGTAATATAAGACAAGTAGTGATACTGGAACACTAATAATAAAGATTAACCAACTGTGTTTAGCGTATTCACCCAGTTGTTCATGAAAAATACCGGCATAAATATAGGCGATAAGAGCCAAAGTCCAAACGACAGACACTGAAAATAATATTACAAAGATTCGTTGTAAGAGAGAACGTGTGTTTTTTGGCTCATTTTTTGTGGGAAAATTTTCATCTAAAAAATCAATAATAGTTATACCAAAATAAGAGGCGATTATTTCGAGGGTTTCAATAGTTGGTGTAACTTCGCCACGCTCCCAACGACTAATTGCATTATCGCTATAATTAATTTTGCTCGCAAGATCGAGTTGTGTCAAACCGTTTTTTCGTCGTAAATATATAAGATTATTTGCAATTATCGCAGAGTATTTGAACATGATATTCTCCTATATTTCCTGATCGAATTTTACCAAAAGAGTAGTAAAATGTCAAATTCCCGATTATCGGGAATGGACATCCCTAACTAAGATAATAATAAAACTATATTCCCTTTGTACCTTTTGGGTAAGGTTTTATTATATGGGTGGTAACAGATTATGAAGAGCCAACGAAAGATTTATTTTTATGAAGATTTACTAACTGATGACTTTGGTCCTAAACCAAAACGAGTTAAGAAGATAAGTGGGTCTTATCATTATAGACCTCGATTTTTCTTGCTTCGTTTTATGGGATACTTAAGTTATCGTTTTATTTTGACTCCTGTTGCGCTAATTTACACCAAATCTATACGGAGAATTAAAATTCATAATAAGAAAAGTTTGGCGCAAGTAAAGGGTAAACCCGCTTTTATATACGCCAATCATACGCACCCAATTGCTGATGCTTTCGCACCTAATGCCATTCTATGGCCCAAAAATGTAAGTATGGTGACTAATGCAACAAATGTTAGCTTGCCAATGTTAGGTGGCATCACAAAGTGTTGGGGTGCACTGCCCTTGCCCGATGATTTTGCGGCTTCAAAAAATTTCATCAAGGAAGTTACAAGACGGATAAATAAAAAGGTAGCAATTGTTATTTATCCTGAAGCTAAACTTTGGCCCTACTACACAAAAATAAGACCTTTTGACGAAAAAAGTTTTGTCTATCCCATTAAATACAACGTGCCAATATTTTCGTTTACTACCGTCTACAGTAAAGGAAAACGTGGAAAATTAAAAACTGCTATCTATATCGACGGGCCATTTTATCCAAAAGAGGAACTTTCTAAACAAACTGCCCAGTTACGTCTAAGAGATGAAATTTACCAAGCAATGAGTGCAAGAAGTAAATTATCGAATTTTGAGAAAATTATCTACCAAACGAGGAGCAACTAATGAATATTGCTTACGCTGGTAATTACAAAGTTTTTAAAGGGATGTTGCTTGGAGTGCTTTCGTTATTAAAACATTACCAAGGCATTGTTAATATTTTCATTTTAACTGCGGATCTACAAATGCTTGACGAAGAGTATAAGCCTGTAGGTGATGATGATATTGTTTTACTAAATAATTTGGTTATGCAATCAAATCCAAATTCTCGAGTTATTAAAATTGACCTAAGTAATTTGTTTATGCAAGAACTTGGCAAAAGCCCAAATAATGATACTCGGTATACTGCCTACACGCTCCTTCGATTACTGCTTGATATAACGCCAGAAATACCAAACAAATTATTATATTTAGACACGGACACTTTAGTTGCTGGTGATATTAAGCGCTTTTATAACATGGACATAACTGATGCTGAACTCGCGGGTGTAAAAGACCGATATGGGCGAATTTTTATGGGCCCACGTTATTTAAATGCCGGTGTTCTATTGTTAAATATGGACCGTATTAGAAAGACTAATCTATTTGGCAAGGCACGTAATTTATTAAATACAAAAAAAGTGTTTCTTAGCGATCAAACGGCAATTAATAAATACGTTAAACATAAATTAATCTTGCCTAGAAAATTTAACGAACAAAAACGGACGAAAAAAAATACAATAATTCGGCACTTTAGTATGCAATTTCGACTAATTCCAAAGTTCCATTTCGTCAACATTAAACCGTGGGACATTGGGAAACTTCATAAGGTCTACAAATGTCATGAATTCGACGACATTTTAAATAAATATTTATTAATTACAAAGGAGAAAAATTAATATGAATAAAACCATCCCCATCTTTTTTGCATGTGATGATAACTATATTCCTTTTTTAGGAACTGCTATCCATACATTAAGCAATAACGCAAGTCCAGCGTACAATTATCGGATTATCGTCCTAAATAACGGTATTAAACAAACGAATATATCACGAATTTCCAAGTTAAGTAAACAAAACTTATCAATTGAGTTTTTTGATATAACACAGGCGATTGCAAAATATCATGATGCCCTTAGTCTGCGGTTACGAGATTACTACAGTGTAGCAATTTATTATCGAATGTTTATTCCTACTCTTTTTCCAGAACTTGATAAAGCTATTTATCTTGATGCTGATCTTATACTAGTAGGCGATATCAGCGAACTATTTAATACAGATATTAATGGAAAACTAGTCGCTGCAATTAATGACCGACTTGTAAAGGATGTGCCGACGTTTGCTGATTATGCCCATAAGGCTGTTGGTATTCCTGCAGACGAGTATTTTAATAGCGGTGTCCTCGTCATGAATTTAAAGAAATTCCGTGAAGATTCGATAGAGGAGAAATTCTTAACGTTACTTAATGAATATAATTTTGACTCCGTTTGCCCTGATCAAGACTACTTAAATGTCTTGTGTCGTAATGACAAGGTTTTATTGCCAATCGGTTGGAATAAAATGCCCTTACCAGATAAAGAATTTAATATTGATACTTTGAAACTACTTCACTACAACTCGTTTGAAAAGCCTTGGCACCATGATCATGTACTTTTTAGTGAAGAGTTTTGGCGTGCGGCCGCTACGAGTCCCTTTCTTGAAGATTTAATTAAAATTAGAAAAGGTGTAGATGAAGTACACCTTGAAAAAGAAAGAAAAGGAGTTGAAGGTTTGTTTGCAAAAGCATTAAAAATCACAAACGAAGAGCAAATAACCTTTAAGAAAATCCTACAACTATAAAAATTTATGTTTGAAGATATAAGACCTGTAATCGAAGAAAATATTAAAAAGGCAATTGAAGCGAATACTTTCAACGTGAAAGTTATGCCGGGCGATTATAAGGTAAGTCCTGAAGATCGGAACAGAGTGGTATTTAAATATGATATTAACAAGACGAAATTCGTTAATAAGGTCGGTAGATATTTTGCAATGAGAATTGTTAACCAAAAGACAACACAATTGTCAAAGTTTATAACGATTAACGGTCTTGAAAATGCCATTGAACTTAAAGGAAAATCTTGTATTATTACATCAAATCATTTTTCACCTTTCGATAGTTTGGTGGTTAGATACCTAAGTGATAAACTAGGGTTTAAAAATAGATTAAGTATAGTTATTAATGAAGGGAACCTTTTTATGGCTGGTTCTCTTGGGAAGTTGATTCGTAATATTGATGTAATGCCTTATTCTCATGATTTGTCATATCTAGCAACAAAATTTAATCCAAGTTTTGAAAGAAGGATTAAAAGGAGTCAAGCAATCCTAATATATCCTGAACAAGAAATGTGGTTAGATTATCCGTATGCTCGACCACTAATGCCTGGGGCATATCATTTTGCTACAAAATATAACGTGCCAATATTACCTGTATTCACTACTTGGGAAAGAGATGCTTCGGGAAACACCCATTACACAATTAACGTTGGGACCCCCTTGTATCCTGATCCGAAGAGTAATTTTTTTGAAAACAAGAAAATGCTTAATGAACTTGATTATGCTTTTAAAAGTGGGATTTCTAAAATAAAGCGTTTATAATATTCGATTCTGCCACAAAAATGTTTAATCTTATATAAACGCAAGGCGACAAGTGCCGAACTTAAAAGGTGGGTTATTCGCTTGATATAGGGGCATAATTACTCATACTTTCCACCATTTACCCAAAGTGGTAAAAGATTAACCCTTTTATGAAAGTTCCCAAACTTTCTGTGAGATACCCACCGTTACCAATAGTTTCCACGGTTTACGCAAAAAGGTCATTTTCTTACCAGTGTCATTTTTTAAGAGTGAAAAACACTTACCAGTTAAGTAATATATGGCACCAAAAAAACGCCAATTGGCGCTTTTTTATTTTTCACACACTAAACTTATTATTTTAATGATATAATTATTTGCACAAGTAAGGAAGGATAACTATGTATAATTTAGCACTTACCACTCAAGAAATATGGATCATCGTCATCGGTATGGCATTACCATTTTTTGCAACAGTGTTAGGAGCAGCGATTGTCTTTTTTATTCGTGGAGAAATAAGTCGAAAAACGAACTCAATTTTATTAGGTTTTGCTGCTGGAATTATGATTGCTGCTTCAATTTGGTCACTTATTATGCCAAGTTATGAAATGGCAATTGATAATAACTGGGGACCACACGCTTTAGTGCCCGTCGTTGTTGGTTTTATTCTTGGTGCGCTTTTAATGTACGGCACGGATAAGATTGTTCCCCATATTCACAAAACATCAAATATTGAAGAAGGGATCCAAACGAAGAAATTAAGCCGTGAGGCAAAACTCTTTTTCGCAATGACGATTCATAACATTCCTGAAGGATTAGCTGTGGGATTCGCCTTTGCCGTTGCCGTTCAGCAAAATTCTGGTTTAACGATTTTAGGTGCGCTTGCACTAGCGATTGGTATTGCCCTTCAAGATATTCCCGAAGGTGCGGCCGTAAGTTTGCCAATGGCAAAAAGTGCAGGCACAAAAGGAAAAGCGTTTCGCTACGGTGTACTTAGCGCCGTGGTTGAGCCAATTGGGGCCATTGCCGCATTTTTCTTCGCAACGTTCTTTGCGGACTTATTACCATGGTTTTTAAGCTTTGCTGCCGGGGCGATGTTATACGTTGTTGTCGAAGAATTAATTCCTGAAGCAAAACTTAGTGAAGATAACCATTTAGGAACATTTGCGGTATTAGGTGGTTTTGTTTTGATGATGGTTTTAGATTTACTGCTTGGCGCTAACTAAATGCGCCCGTAGCTCAGGTGGATAGAGCGCAACCCTCCGAAGGTTGAGGTCACACGTTCGAGTCGTGTCGGGCGCGCCAGCGCGTAAAAGAAAAGTTCGCACAAAGCGAACTATTTTTTTTAGTAAATAATGTTTTATTAACGTATTACGTTAACTTGCAAACCCTCGAGAACGTTTAGTGTCTCGGCGTGCAGTTTCTTATCATAACTATTAACACCGTCAGCGTATACAGTAATAAGCGCTTCCGGTAACGCTGTTTTTGCAAGTACAGCCTGGCTTACAATACAAATATTAGTCACGAGACCAACAAGGACAATTTCACTATAATTTTCTTTAACTATGTCATTTGCGAACGCAAGTGAACCAAACGCATTTTTCTCATAAACTTTTTTGGCATCTTTTACAAAAAGTGCGGGTTTACCATGAATTTTATGGCCCTCTGTCCCTTGAATACAATGGACAATTGGTAAATTGCGTCCTTCTTGTGTCTCTAAGTAGTTCGCAAAATGTGTATCTTGCGTGAACATAATATCATCACCGTTTTGTTTGAACTCTTCGAGTAATTTAACAATCCGTGGTTCCACGTTATGTGCGTCATCAAATCCTAATGCACCTGTTACAAAGTCATTTTGATAATCAATGACTACTAGTAATTTTTTTGCCATATAAACCTCCATTTGCTGGCGGAGAAAGAGGGATTTGAACCCTCGCGAGGATTGCTCCTCCTATCGGTTTTCGAGACCGACCCCTTCAGCCAGGCTTGGGTATTTCTCCGTGCAAATTATTATAACAAATAACGAATAATAAATGTAGTGTGACAATTAATTGAAACGACAAAAAGTAACATATCGTGTATAATATACACGGTATATAAAATGGAACAATTTGTTGAATTTATATTAGAATACGGTGTATTTATTGGCTCAGTCGTGATTAGCGCCATTTTTTTGTTAGTGTTCGCACTTATCACTTTTACATCTAATCGGCGCTTTCATGAATTAGAAAGTGAATCGCATACAAGTATTACGACACCGCGCATATTTGCACTAAATGTTCAAAATGATCATGTTATCTTTTTTAATCGCGGTAGTTACAATAAACGACGCGAAGGAACAATGGAACTTTTTTATCGACAGTTTTCCGTACGTGAAGTTAGCCGCATTCAAAAGTGGATCAATGAACTTTTGACAAATGATAATGCGGAACAACATTTTAATGTTGATGTGTTTGTACGCACAATGCGTCGAACAGTTAGCTCGCTTTTACTTGTAAAAAGCATTGAAAAAGATAAACAAACAATTCATTTAGAATCATTTTTATTTCATCATTTATCCCCGCGTCACCAAATTAATCAACGCTATGCCAAAAAACAAAGAGTCGGTGAAGCAGGACAAGCTCGGCTTGAAGCAATCTTTAATAAACAAGGAACACGCGGATTTGGTTTTTTTGGTGCTGTAAGCCTTGCCTTTGCAAAATCAAAGAAAGACTACGAGTTTGATGCAGAACCACATATTTTATTCGTGCTTAAAGATATCGCAGCAATGTATAAAAATAAATTCCAGTACGTTTCGCATCATGGCAAAAACCAAGTGGCGATATACTTTACTAAAGAAGTAAATGCATTTGAGGTCCATAAAGTGATGTTAGCGATTAAAGCAAAAATTGAGTCGTTTTTTGAGCTTAATGGCATCACAATGTATTCAGTTGCCCACGCCGTAAGTGAAGCGCGAGAATTCAATGATTTTAAAACGTTTGCGCGTACTACATTTGAATTAAGTGATATTGCCCACCGTCGCGTTGAGAAAATGATTTTCTATAATCCCCGTGATAAAGCTCCGGACTTTAATTTAACGTACTTTAAAAATGAAATTTCCGCAATAATAAATGAAAAAGCATTTACAGTTAATTTTCAACCGCTTGTTGACCCCCACACAAGTGAGGTATTTGGCCAAGTTGCGAGTTATACACTGAAACATCCTTTGTTTAAAACGTTTAAAGAGTTAAAAGAATATGCGGTAGCAACAAAACTAGAAGAAGAATTATTTAATGTAACACTAGTAGAAACGCTTGCGATTTTTTATAACAATCGTCGTAATGAGCGACAACATATTTTTATCCCGCTCCCGCTTTCAGAAAACTTTAACGTTCAAACATGTTTTGCAACGCTTAACAATAGTCCTAAAATTAATGTTGTATTCATGATTGAAGAAGAAGATGTTGCGAAACTTCACCGCAACTCCGATGAAGAAATAGCAGCACGACTTAAAGCAATTAGTAAAAAAGTGCCACTTGCTTTAATTATTCACGATACGGAGCTAACGTTACCAAATGAACTTTATGCGCATTTTAACTATTTTATTGTTGACCATAAAATTTTAGACAAAACTTCAAAAGACGAACGAGAACGATTATATTTACTTGCCTCACTTGGTAAGCTTACACGTTATAATCGCCTCGTAATTTTCCATGAATTATCAAAATGGAGTGAAATCGAGTATTATATTAGAGCAGGCGCTGACTACGTTAGTAGTAACGAAATTAGTAAACCGGAGCCGCGCATTGTCCCCCTCGACAAACGCAAAGCAATGCGAATTATTAATTTCTCAAAGCGGAAAGGATAAATTATGAAAAACGAAGCAATTACAAGACAAAACGTTGATTTTGGACAGTGGTACACTGACGTTTGTCGCAAAGCTGAACTCATGGACTATAGCGACGTTAAAGGTTTTATTATATATCGGCCTTATGGTTACGCTATTTGGGAAAACATTCAAGCGTATTTAAATAAGGAATTTTGGAAAACAGGCCATGAAAACGTTTATATGCCTTTAGTTATCCCTTCAAGTTTATTTCAAAAAGAAAAAGATCATATTGAAGGTTTTGCACCCGAAACTTTAGTAGCGACACATGGTGGCGGCCAAAAAATTGAAGATCCGTTAATTATCCGTCCAACAAGTGAAGTACTATTTTGTGAGCACTACGCAAAAATTATTAATTCGCATCGCGATTTACCAAAAAAATATAATCAGTGGTGCAGCGTTGTCCGCTGGGAAAAAACAACGAGGCCATTTTTACGTGGTAGCGAGTTTTTATGGCAAGAAGGCCACACTGTGCATGCAAGTGAACACGAAGCACGTGAACACGCATTAACGATGCTTAAAGTTTATGAAAACATGGGTCGTGATTTACTTGCCATTCCATTTTTAACAGGTTCAAAAACGGAGAAAGAGAAATTTGCCGGCGCTGAAGAAACATATACGATTGAAGCACTGATGCCCGACGGGAAAGCGCTGCAAAGCGGCACAACCCACTATTTTGGGCAAAAATTTGCGGAAGTATTTAATATTCAATACCAAGATAAAAATAACAAACTGCAATACGCCTATCAAACAAGCTTTGGTGTAAGTACACGTTTAATCGGTAGCGTCATTATGGCGCATGGTGATGATAACGGCCTTAACTTGCCACCACGTATTGCGCCAATTCAAGTTGTCGTTATTCCAATTCAACAACATCAACCAGGCGTACTTAAAAAAGCTGAGCAATTAATTGCACGTTTAAATGCGCTAGGTATTCGTGCAAAACTTGATGATAGTGATAAAACACCAGGTTGGAAATTTAGTGAATATGAAATGAAAGGCGTCCCAATTCGTTTGGAAATAGGACCGCGCGACTTAACGGCGAATAAATTAAGTGGCTCGCTGCGCTATAACCGTGAAAAATTTAGTTTTGATGACGCAGCGCTTGAAGTGGAAATTCCACTTTTACTCGACAAAATTCATAATGCAATGTATGAGAAGGCGTTAGACTATTTAGCAAAGCACACGACAGAAGTGCGAACAATGGCGGAACTTGAAGACGCGTTAAACAATAAATTAGGTTACGCAAAAATGATGTGGAGCGGTGAGCAAGAGCATTTAGAAGTGCTCAAAGAAAAGTATGCCGCAACCGCGCGTGCCTTACCCTTTAATCAAACACCATTTAATGATAAATGCTTAGTAAGTGGCAAAGCAGCGAAGTACGTTGTTATCGTTGCGAAAGCTTATTAACTTTTTGTTTTACAAATACTTATTTAATATGCTATTATTAGCAAGACGGAGTAGTACCCAAGTTGGTGAAGGGGCTTCCCTGCTAAGGAAGTAGGTCGGGTAACTGGCGCGTGAGTTCGAGTCTCACCTACTCCGCCATTATTGCTAAATTAACATAAAGACGTCGCAAAATGCGGCGTTTTTTGTTTATACATCGTAAAAAACAATTAAATCATATAAAAAGACATTATTTTTGTAATTTAAGTGAATAATGTCGTGCTTTCGTGTTAAAATAAAATTACATTTTATGGAAGGTGGTTTTGTTATGGGTTTAACTAAATTAGCGATATTCAGTAACATTAATTTTTTCTTGCATTTAGGTCCAAACGGTGAAACAATCGAGTTTTTGCTAATCGTGCTGATTATTGCCGCAATTACAACATTACTTGTCCTAATTCTTAAACGACTTTTCCCACGGATCGCGCTAATTACGACAGCAACTTTTATGCTTGTTGCAGCATTATTTGATTTAACGTATTTATTAATTATTGTCGCGATGCTTTATATTTTAATTACAAGTGTTTTTCTTTTTGGGAACATCAGTGAAGTGCGTTGGTTTATCAGTAACAATGCATCCCGCAAAGACCAACATAAAGGTCGTGCTTTTCGTAAAATTTACGATCAAGAAGCAATGCTTACTCAAGTTGAAACAGCAGCCCGTAGTTTAGCAAAAACACGCACAGGAGCGTTAATCACGTTTGAACTAGGGACACCGCTAACGGAAACACTAAAAAACGGAACACCAATTAATGCACCGGTTACCGCCCCTTTATTAACAACAATATTTTATAAAGGTACGGCACTTCATGACGGCGCAGTTGTAATTCGTGATAACGAAATTGTTGCAGCAAGTGTATATTACACACCGTCAACAAAACCACTTGCTGGTAAAGTTGGTTCGCGCCATCGTGCAGCGCTTGGTATTAGTGAAGTAACAGATACGGTTACACTTGTAATAAGCGAGGAAACAGGCCGAATTAGTGTCGCTTATAAAGGTAATTTACAGCGAATCAATCTTGAAGATGTACAAAAAGTTATTGGTGAACATTTAGTTAAGGGATAATTATGAAATATTTTGGTACAGATGGAATCAGGGGCAACGCAAGTGCCCTTTTTACGTATGAATTATGTTACAAAGTTGGCTTCTTTCTTGGCCAACATCATAAACAAAACAAAATCATTATTGGTTATGATACGCGTGAAAGCGGGCCCGTCATTGCTAAGGCAATTAGTGACGGAATCGTTGCAAGCGGTGGTAGTAGTGTTGATATTGGTGTTGTCTCAACACCAGCTATTGCTTACTTAGTGCAAACAGAGGTGTTTGATTACGGTATTATGATCAGTGCTTCGCACAACCCGTATAGTGATAACGGAATTAAAATATTTGATGAACGTGGTTTAAAACTAAGCGCTGACATTGAAGCACAAATTGAACAATATATTGACGGTTTAATTACGCTTACAAGTCGGGGCGAAAGCAAAAGTAAACATACACAAAGTGACTTAGTAAAAAAATACATTACGTATTTACGTGATAGCTACGGGAACACACAAAAGTTCAAATTGTTAATTGATGCGGCAAATGGTAGCGCAAGTAATATAATTAAGGAAGTACTTACCGATTTTTCTTTAGATGTAACGTATATTAACAATAAGCCAAACGGAAAAAACATTAATGAACAATCAGGTTCAACACATATCGATTTATTACAACAAAAAATGCGTGATGCTCGTGGTGCGTTTGATTATGGCATTGCTTTTGATGGCGATGCTGATCGTGTTTTGTTCACGGATAGCACTGGCAAATTATTAGACGGTGATTATATTGTTTATTTACTCGCTAAATATTATGAGCAAAAAGCGCAGCTTCGTGATAACACCGCCGTCGTAACAGTTATGGCTAATTACGGTTTGTTTAAAGCATTTAAAGCGCAAAACATTAATACGGTTATTACCGATGTTGGTGATAAATATATTCAGCAAGAAATTATTGCCCACAATTATAAAGTTGGGGGCGAACAATCAGGCCATATTATTTTTAATACACTTGTAAAGTCTGGCGACGGCATATTTACAATGCTCCAAATCTTAAATGTGATTAGTGAAGTCGGCGAAAGCTTTAGTGAGTATACAAAAGAATTTGTGAAATATCCCCAGTTACTTATTAATGAGAAGGTAAAAGACAAACATTTAATTTTAAATGATAAAACGCTGCAAGCGAAAGTTGCGGAAGTTGAAGAAGCTTTACAAAATAACGGGCGCATACTCGTGCGCGCGAGTGGAACTGAGCATTTAGTCCGTGTCATGGTCGAGGCGGAAAGCGTTGAACTTACACGAAAACACGCAGAAGACGTTGCTGCATTAGTGCAAGAGTTAAACAAAAAACTTTAATACTAATTTTAAAACGAATAAAAAAAACCGGGTATTTGCCCGGTATTTTTATAAGTTGTTAGTAATAACTAAACTTTGAAGTTACCTTTATAGAGCCACGCATCAGCAATATAATCTGCTAAGTTACGGGGTGTTTCGCCGTCAAGCGCAAAGTAAGCTGTAATTTCATTACGACCAGCAACTGGTTCGGCATTTTCCACTGATCCCGTAAAATCAACTTGAATAAGTGTTGGTGTTCTAAATTCGTTATACGATGTAAGTAATTCTAAAATATCATCTTGTAAATTGAAGTGAGCACTATCAAAGTAAGGAGCATTTGCAGCACTTGCAGCGATTTCACTTAAATAGTTATGGACAGCGTTACGCGTTAAGAATGCTTCAAAAGCGGTTTTTGCTTTATCATCTTCTTCAACAGTGTCTTCACCTTTCCAATCTTCTTTATTACGACGTTTTAATTCTTCGTCAGTGAAAATCGTTTTAAGTTTAAACTCAGGGCCGGAGCGTAATAATAACTTTTCATTTTCAAATAAATATTCGAACCCTTTTTGCGCAGAGTCACAAGCACCACATTTACTATCACCTTGGACGAATGCGATTAAAAACTTTTCACCTTTTAACTTTGTGCTGCCAGGTTCATTAAGTTCATCATAAATGTCCTTAAATAAATTTTGGGCGTCACTATTTTCCGCACCTTTAAGCGAAACTTGATATTTTTTATAAAAAGCCTCAGGACTATTTTTACGATCACTAATACCACGGAAACCATCAACGATACTAGGGATTGAAAAAATGATTCCAAATATTAATCCAACGATGAGTAATGGCTGCACCCATGCTGTTTCTTTAATCCAGCGCCAGACGGCAACAAATGCGCCACCAACCGCACCTAATACTTTTTTCATCAAACGAATCCTCCTATGATTTACATAAAGCAAGTTTAATAATATCATTCTCACCTTTTCTTTTCAAGAAAAAGGGCAAAGAATTACTAAATTATACGACTACCTCACTAATAATAGCAAAGATACATGTAAATTAAGCAATAAACATTACATGTTTAATAATGTTAACGTTAAATAAATTGTAAATGCTTTCATTCATCGACAAGCGCATATTATGAGTATATCGGTAATTTTCCGCTAAAATGAAAATTGATAATGTACAAAATGTATATTATAAATATAAACCGAGCATTCATACTCGCAAAACGTCAAAAAGATGAGAAGAGGATGAAGATGAATAAAAACAAATTTATAATCACAAGTTTATTTGCGGCACTTGTATTAAGTGGTTGCAAAATTGAATTAGGTGAATTCGTGAAACAAAGTGGCCCGATTTCAACTGATGGAAGCGTGAGTTTACCACCGCTTGGTGATGATGTTACTCCAAGTGTTAGCGATGAAGGAGATGCAAGTGCTAATGCTGATTTTATTAGCGAACTTAATGCAGATGAAACGCCGGGCACGGGTCATTTAGTTGCGCATTTTGGCTGGCCAACGGCCCAAATTCAATCATATTTAGCTAGTCTTGACGTAACCGATACAATTCCAAATATTATACTAAACAGAAATGTTTATATTGATGACAGCGTTGATGTATTTGAATTTGGCATCATCGTCTTTGGCGAAAACCCAACATTAGCCGCCGAGGTAGCAACAGCGCATATTAATGCAGGGTGGAAAGATTTCACGGAAGAAGGATCAAGTATAATTGCTGTTGTTAACGATGCAGAACAAGTGTTTTTAATGGCAGCGTATATGTTGGAAGTTACAGACGGCGAAGATTTTAATCACCCGACCTTAACAATGTTTGTGTATGGGGTGCTCCAAGATGATGACGATTCAGGTGATGAATATTAAATAAGTCAAGACGTATATTAGAAATTTTCTCAAATCAAACATAACCTTGTATTTTTGCTAAATTGTCCGTAAAACTATTGTAAGTACAGTAATCTGGCGTTCTTTATTGTTTTTAAAACAAAAGTAACTTATAATCTAATACGAGGTACGTATGCGAAGAAAACAAGGAATTAGAAAAAGTATAAAAACATTCGTAAATAAAGGTAAAGCGAAGCGTTTTTGGGAACTTGCTTTTACGACAGCAATGGTTGTTTTAAGCGCATTTACTTTCGCACTCTCGTTTCGCCTTTTTATTGCTCCTAGTGTTTTAAAAGAAGGACAGATTGCTTTTGTTGGTGGCGGTGTAAGCGGAATTAGTCAAAACCTAGTAAAATTAATCCATGACATAATCGGGTGGACAAATATTGAGGCCCCTGTTTTACAGTCAGTTCTTTATTTTATTTTAAATATTCCCGTTTTCATTTTAGGGTGGCGCAAAATCGGCAAACAATTTACGATTTTTTCAATCATTAACGTTTTACTTGCTTCAATTTTTATTGCGAATATTCCTGTGGAGTGGGAAAACGCGGTAATTTACGACGCACAACTTACGCGAACACTTTATGCTGGTATTCTTTCTGGTTTTAGCGCTGCAATTTCCTTTAAAGCAAACGTTAGTAGTGGCGGGATGGATATTGTTGCTTATTATTACGCAAACCTTAAAAACGAAGGCGTGGGTAAATATACAGTTTCCGTAAACGTTGCAGTTGTAGGTCTTTATTTTATACTACAACTCATCGCACCAAAAGGAAATATTGAAGTTGAGAATGTTAGTAATGTTAATATCGCAATTACTAGTTTTATTTCAAGTGTTACGTATTTGGCAATGTCGGGGTTTGTTATTGATCTAATTAATGTACGCAACAAAAAATCACAAGTGCAAGTAATTACCAATGAACCTAATTTAGCAAAAATTTTAATTACAAACTTCCCACATGGTGCGACAACCGTGAAAGGTGTCGGCGTCTTTTCTAACAACGAGAAAACAATAATTTACATGACGGTTTCATCAAGCGAAGTTAATGATGTCGTGCACTTAATTATGGAAGTTGATGAAAAAGCGTTTGTAAACGTAACCGATGTTCGTCAAGTGTTTGGTAAATTTTATATTAAACCAATTAAGTAAAAGTAAACAAAACGACCATCAACATGGTCGTTTTTATTAATATGTTTTGAATGAATGACGCTGCAAATATGCGGTAATTTTATTATATTAAACTGAATCTAGCTATTAAGTTTCATTTCTACGCCGTAATCTTTACTAAGTAAAGCATCGTTACTTTGTTTAACGCTAGCTCTAATTGCCACAACGATGTCATCCTCAGGGACATTAAGTAAATCAGCGCCAAGTTCACGACTGATAAATTGTTCGCTGCATTGCATTGGTGCGAACTTTGCTAAGTTAAGACCACCTTCAAAACCACCGCGTTTTTCTTTACGGGCCATACTGCGTAGCGCTATTTTAAAAATAAAGTTTGGAATAATTACAATTTTTTTCTTTGGTGTACCAAGTGTTTCGTGAAAAACAGTAAACAACTCTTTCCAAGTCATGTTTGCAGTTGCAAGTGGATAAGCCTGCGTAACGTTTTGGTCAAGCGCATTAACAATTGCCGCACCGACTTGCTTTGCACTAATAAGCGCTGTACCGCCTTTACTAAAAAACGTATAAGGGCGCATTTTTTTAATCATCTCAACAAGAAACACCCACACCGGTTTTCGGCCAGGCTGTGTTCCGAAGATATATGGTAATTCTAAAACGGAAACATTCATTGTATTTGTTTTGTAGCTAAGCGCAAGTTGCAATTGTTGCTCACGACTAGCGATATACGGATGATGTTTTGTTAATTCTAAGTGCGGGCGTGAACGGACAAAGTACGTGAAATACGAGCCGAGGACGACAGCATGTTTTACGTTATGTTTTTGCGCAGCTTTTAAAAAACGAGCAAGCGGATTGTTATTATACTTTACAAACGTTGCTAGCGCTGGTGCTTTTACTTTAATGCGTTCATCAATTCCTGCGGCAAAAATAAAATAATCGATGTTTTTGAAAACAGCGTCAATTTCTGCGTCGGTAATTGTTAAATAATTAGCGAAAACAAGCTCAAGCCGTTCATGCTTTATAAAACCTTCAGGAACTTCAGGTAAAGAAAGTCCGCGCACTGTGTAGCCGCGTTCAAGCATTATTTTAACTGCTTCACTGCCAAGTAAGCCAGTTGCACCGATTATTAAAACATTTTTCATTTTGCGCCCACAAATAAAATGATGAACAACATTTTAAATGTTTTTATCGGTTTAAGTATATGTAGTGGTCCATGGATCATTAATATTTGATTAACTGTAAACATAAAACGCCTCAATTCTTCAAGCGCAATTGTTTTTGCGCTAACTTGGCTTGTAGTAATATTTTTAAACATAAAGTTATGCTTCTAATGAAAAATGGCGGAGAAAGAGGGATTCGAACCCTCGCACCCTGTTACAGGTCTACTAGCTTTCCAAGCCAGCCCCTTCAGCCACTTGGGTATTTCTCCGGCTTAACTATTATAACAACACTAATTCTTTTTGTCATTATGAACTATTTGCGGATAACGAAGTGCGAATAATTTCACAACAAGAAGTGTAACAAAGTAAGGCGCAAAAAGTTGAAAGATGAAAAACGATATTTGGAAAATAACGGATGAATAATCGTAAATAATTTCTAAAATACCGATATCAATTGGAAATTCTAAAAACATCATATTTAAACTAAGTGTTTTGTTAACAACGACGGCAACTACCATAAAAATTAACGAAAAAACAAAATAGTAAAGAAAATCATTAAGCTTAAAGCGATACACATTGTGATAAACAATTAAAATACCCGTTAAAACTAAAAACGTATGAAACATAATCGAATATATCGATAAGAAGTGATAAGCAGGATAAAGTAGTAATGAGCTAGAAGGATACGATAAAAATGCAATGCCCGCGATAATGCCACCCCACACTAACCACGCATAACTTGCACGCTGTATTTTTCCGCGTCCGTGTGTAATGCCCCAAAGTGCATAGATGTAAAGCGAACAATAATAAAGGGGGATGTAGTGTTTCATCGCTTCACTACTTACACCATACATTGCAATATTCCATATTATTTTAAATAACTCTAGTGCCGTGAATACGTAAGTAAAGATACGTAAAGATAGTAAAACGACGCGCTTTTCTTTGTTTTTCAAATAAAAAAAGACAGCAATCGCCACGGCGACAAACGTAATAAATAATATGAGGTGACCAAGCGAATACATTCCCGCTGCGTCATATTTTCCTTCTTTTGCAAACATTTTTCGGCTCCATACTAATCTTAACATAATAATGTTAAGAAAATGGTAAAATAAGTATATGATCCGCAAGCAATATATCGTGACAAAAAGTGACGCAAAACAACGACTTGATAAATATTTACGGAAAATATTACCAAACGCGCCGCAAAGTTTTATATATCGTTTAATTCGAACGAAAGATGTAAAAATTAACGGTAAAAAAACAAGTGAAAGCTATATAATCGAAGAGCATGACGAAGTAGTGCTCTTTTTAACGGAGCAGCAAGCAGAAAATTTTATTAGCGACTACCGTTTTCATTACATCAAAAAACAATTAGCGATTATTTATGAAGATGAAAATATTATTGTAATTAATAAAGAACGCGGTGTTCCTGTGCACCAAACGCATAATGAAAAAAGTTTCACACTTACAAACTATGTTTTAACGTATTTGTACGATAAAAAAGAATTTGATCCAACGAAGCGCGGCTATGTGATGTCGCCAGTTTCGCGTATTGATGAACAAACGATGGGTATCGTTGTCTTTGCGAAGAAGCAAAGTGTTCATCAAGCGCTTGCCAAAGCATTTACAGTCGATAATGGTGTAGAACGAACGTACGATTTAATTGTTTATGGTATATTAAATAAGGATAAAGGCATTATTGACTTACCGCTGCAAAAAGAAGGTAGCATAAGCCGTCCTGATTCAAGCGGCAAACAAGCAATTACAACGTATAGTGTTAAACAAATAATTGACAATTATACGCGCGTAGAGGCAAAACTTGTTACTGGTCGTAGCAACCAAATTCGCGCTCATTTTGCCGCGCTTGGTCACCCCGTTGTTGGTGATATTAAATATGGGTTGAAAACCGACAAATTTCCGCTCATGCTTAACGCACACATACTTATGTTTCATGCTTTAGCAGAGCCCCTTACTTATTTAAATGGAAAGAAATTTGTTGCTAACAATAAATTAAAGTTAAAACACGAGGAGAAACAATGAGAGAAGTTAAAACATTGCATGAAAAGTGGTTAAACCACAAAGAAATGCCCGAAGATTTACGTAAAGAATTAAAACAAATGAAGCCCAAAGCAATTGAAGACGCATTTTTTCAAGAACTTGAGTTTGGCACAGCGGGAATGCGTGGTATTCTTGGGGCAGGTACGAACCGAATTAATATCTTCACGATTCGGCGCGCCGCGCTTGCCTTTGGCAAGTATTTAGTTAAACATTTTCCAGAAGCACGAGAACGTGGTGTTGTAATTGCGTATGACAACCGTCATAAAAACACAGAATTATTGCAAGAAACATCAAAAACATTACGAAGCATTGGTATTCGTACTTGTATTTTTGATGAATTGAAACCAACACCCTTATTAAGTTTTGCTGTGCGTCACCTTGGCTGCATCGGTGGTGTTATGCTTACAGCTTCGCACAACCCTAAAAACTATAACGGCTTCAAAGTTTACGATGAAACAGGTGCGCAATTAACGCCTGAAAAAGTCGATTTAGTACTTGCGGAATTAAAACATATCCCTGATTTTTTAGATATTGAGATTATCGAACCGCAAAATGCATATGCATTATTAAGTGATGACACTGAAGAAACGTATTTTAAAAATGTTTTAGACATTCAAATTAACCCTGATTTAGATAAAAAAGATTTCCGCGTTGTCTTTTCTCCCCAACACGGTACAGGCGCAAAACTTGGGATGCGCGCCTTAAATGTCATTGGTTACGACGTTATTAAAGTACAAGATCAAATGAAACCTGATCCAAACTTCACAAATACAAAAAGCCCTAATCCTGAAGATAAAGCTGCCTACATTGAAGCAATTAAAAATGCCCGTGCGCATGGCGCAAACATTATTATTACGACTGATCCCGATGCTGATCGACTTGGTGTCGCATACCGCAATAAAAAAGGTGATTTTTCGTACTTAAGTGGCAACGAAGGTGGCGCGCTTTTAATTGATTATATTTTTAAACATAAAAAAGAACGTGGTGAATTACACGCAGACAGCTATTTATATACAACAATTGTTACAAGTACACTTGGTAACAAAATTGCTGAAAGCTACGGCGTTAAAGTAAAAGAATTTCTTACAGGCTTTAAATTTATCGGTGCACAAATTGCTGCAGATGATTTAGAAAATAAAGACCGTTTTGCGTTTGGTTATGAAGAAAGCTACGGTTGTTTGATTGCACCATTTGTACGCGACAAAGATGCGATTCAAGCACTTGTAATGTATGCGGAAATGGCGCTGTATCACCATTTACAAGGAAAGACGCTTGATGTCGTTTTCGATGAACTCACTGCAAAACATGGCTATCATCTTGATATTACGAAATCAATTAGTTTCCCTGGTGCCGAAGGGCAAATGCAAATGAATGAACATTTAGCAAAACTACGTGCAAATGCTTTAACGACAATTGGCGGATTAAAAGTTTTAAAATATGATGATTACTTAACTGCAACGCGTTATGAAAATGGTGTTGAAAGTAAGTTGACGCTTCCCCAAAGTGATGTACTTCGTTATTACTTAGAAGGTGGAACGACCGTATCAATTCGGCCAAGTGGCACCGAAC
>CAZWRR010000008.1:0-20582 GCA_964635805.1 uncultured Staphylococcaceae bacterium | reverse complement strand
TGTTGACAAAGTTAAAATAAACGCCTATATTCATACCTGAGGACAACATGAAATTATTAATCGTAGAGTCACCAAGTAAAATTAAAACTATTACACGCTTCTTAGGCAAAGATTATAAAGTGGTCGCTAGTTTCGGCCACATTTTAGACTTAGAGACACGCGGAGTAGGTCGTTTCGGTATTGATTTAAATACGTTTGAAGGCAGTTACGCCGTTGATAAAGATAAAGAGAAAGTTGTTGAAGATTTAAAAAAAGCACAAGCAAAAAGTAGCGAAATATACTTAGCAACTGACCCAGATCGTGAAGGGGAAGCAATTGCCTTTCACTTAGCGAAAGTGCTTGATCTTGATATTAGCAAAGCGCGCCGCCTTGAGTTTAATGAAATTACGAAAGACGCTGTTTTAGCGGGACTAGAAAACACACGTCTTCTTAATGAAAACCTGTATAACTCGCAAGAAACACGGCGGATGCTCGATCGCATTGTCGGCTTTAGTTTGTCAAAATTATTACAAAAGAAACAAAAACTACAATCGGCAGGCCGCGTCCAAAGTGCAGTTTTAAAATTAATTGTTGATAAAGAAATTGAACGCCGCGCCTTTACCCCAAAAGAATATTGGAATGTCAAAGTTACTTTAGCGAAAGATAAAGACGAAATTATTGTTGATCTTTTTGAAAATTACGATGGCACGAAAGCAATTAATAACGAAATAGAAAAAAATGATATCATTTCAAAGTTTGGCGTCCACGCAACTATAAAAGAAGTAAAAGATCGGGTCGCGTTTCGCGCTTCGCCCCTTCCGTTTAAAACATCATCACTTCAACAAGAAGTGTTTTCTAAATTTGGTTATACGACAAGTCGCACATCTTACGTCGTTCAAAAACTTTATGAAGGTGTAAATATTGCCGGCGAACAAACAGGACTTATTACGTATATTCGCACGGACTCGACTCGACTTTCACCAACGTTTTTAGCGCACGCTAGTAATTTTATTACTAAAACTTACGGTGTTAGTTATTTAGGTGGGACGAAAACAGCGAAAAAAGGCGCGAATGTCCAAGATGCCCACGAAGCAATCCGTCCCACTAATTTAAATACAACACCGGAAAGCATCCAGCAATATTTAACAAAAGAGCAATACAATGTTTATCGGTTAATTTATGCGCGCACTTTAGCAAGCTTAATGCCGCCAGGACGCGATGAAGTTGTTGATTACATTTTTACAAGTAACGGTAATTTATTAAAAGTTACGAGCACGAATGAAATTTTTGATGGTTACCGCAAAGTTTATGGTGAATTTGATCGCCGCACTGTGACGGTGCTACCAAAAATGTTTGTCGGTGACGAATTACTTATTAAAGAAATAGACGCGGAACAAAAGTTTACCGAACCGCCCGCCCGGTATAGTGAAGGCCGACTCGTTAATAAAATGGAAGAATTAGGTATTGGTCGTCCATCAACATATGCCTCAACGATTAATGTACTTCGCACACGAGGGTATATTAAAACAGAAAAACGCGCATTGATGCCAACAGCGGACGGTGAAACTGTTGTTGAACTGTTAAGTGAACACTTTAGCGACTTATTAAATAGCGACTATACCGCGAACATGGAACTTGATTTAGACAAAATCGCGAGCGGTGACTTAACTAAAGTCGATTTTCTTAGTAAGTTTTACACTAATTTTAAACAACTCGTCGAAGAAGCAAATGCGGAAATTCCCCGTAAAGAAGTAGTGTACGAAGAAGTTGGACGCCCGTGTCCAAAATGCGGTAGTCCGCTTATTTATCGCGAAGGCCGTTTCGGCCGTTTTATTGGTTGTAGTGCTTTTGCGAAAACACGCTGTAGTTACAGTGAAACAATCACCGAATACGTTAATGAAAAATGTCCAAAGTGCGGCAGCCCCCTTATTTACCGCTACAATCAACGTCGTGTCCGTTATATTCGCTGTAGTAATTTTAAAAATTGTTCGTATTATCGTAGTGATAAACGCAAATAAACGTGAAATACTTATAAAATCATTAATTTTTGTTATACTTTCTTTATGGCAAAAGTAACAATTATTGGTGGTGGTTTAGCTGGCAGTGAAGCGGCTTATTTTTTAGCAAATAACGGTGTTAAAGTAACACTTTTTGAAATGCGCCCGGCGACGATGACCGCTGCGCACACGACGGCGCTTTTTGGGGAGTTAGTTTGTAGCAATTCGCTAAAAAGTACAGTACTTACGACTGCATCTGGTTTATTAAAAGCCGAATTAGCACTTTTTGATTCACTAATTTTACAAGCGGCAGCGGCAGCTAAAGTGCCTGCAGGAAATGCACTTGGGGTAGACCGCGATGTTTTTGCAACGTATATAACAAACAAAATAACAACACATCCAAACATAACCGTAGTTAATGAAGAAGTAACAACTTTTCCAAGTGGCCACGTTATTATAGCGACTGGTCCGCTTACTAGTAGCAGTCTAGCAACCGCACTAGAGCAAAAAGTTGGTCCGCATTTTCTTAGTTTTTTTGACGCAAGCGCCCCAATTGTTACGAAAGATTCGATCGATTTAAGTAAAGCATATTTCAAATCGCGCTACGAGCAAGACGATGCGGCTTATTTAAATTGTCCATTTACGAAAAGTGAGTATGATTATTTTTACGAACAACTTGTGAATGCTAAAACGGTAAAGCTTCGTGATTTTGAAAAAACGTACTTTGATGCATGTATGCCCATCGAAGTATTAGCAAAACGGGGCTACAACACGATGCGTTACGGTCCGCTTAAACCGAAAGGGCTCGCACTCGACCCAAAAAATCGCCCATATGCAGTACTGCAATTAAGGCAAGACAATTTAATCGGCTCGCTTTATAACTTAGTCGGTTTTCAAACGAATTTAACGTATGGTGAACAAGAACGTGTTTTTCGACTTATTCCTGGTTTAGAAAACGCGGAGTTTGTGCGTTTCGGTTTAATGCATCGGAATACATTTATTAATGCTCCCGCAACATTAAATCGTGATTTTTCCTTAAAATCTCTTCCAAATGTTTATATTGCTGGCCAACTTAGTGGAGTTGAAGGTTATGTTGAAAGCACGGCAAACGGACTTTTTGTTGCGCTTAACTTATTAATGAAAATACGCGGTGGAAATATTAATTACCCAATGGACACAATGCTTGGCGCTTTAATGCATTACGTCACGCATACAAGCCCAAACAATTTCGCGCCAATGAATGCAAATTTTGGTTTACTCCCAACAGTGCGCAAAAATGAGCGTGAAGCGTTTGCCGCAAGTGCACTTGAAAAAACGAAAGAAATAGTTAAGAAATATGGACCGTTTACTCGCTAACTTTTTAAGTTACTTACAGTTTGAGCGCAATTACGCAAAAACGACAATTACGGCATATAACCGTGATATAACCGGTTTTCTTGTGTTTTTAGCGGCACATAAGCTTGATCCGATGCACCTTTCCACTACAGATGTTCGGGGATTTATGAGTGATGAATTACAACACGGTCTTAGTAAACGAAGTTTAAATCGTAAACTTGCAGCATTGCGCCATTTTTATGCGTATTTAAGTGAACGTCGTTACATAAGTGTTAATCCGTTCCCGCTTGTAAAAGGGCCAAAAACTGATTCGCGTTTGCCACGTGTACTTTACAAAGAACAAGTGAATGCACTTTTTACGTATAACAGTAAACGCACTGATTTTTTCAAAGAACGAGATCAAGCAATTTTAGAACTACTTTTTGCCACAGGACTACGTGCGAGTGAGTTAGTAACGTTGACGCTGCAAAGTATTAACACAAACGAACGAATGATTACAGTTATCGGTAAAAAAAGTAAAATGCGGCTTGTGCCTTACACTGTTCGTGTTCGTGAAGTGTTGCTATCTTACATTGACGGGAGTCGCAAAGAACTTTTAGCGCGCCGCGCGAGTAGCCAACCAACAAACATCCTCTTTTTAAACAATCACGGTAATCAGCTAACAATCCAAGGACTTCGTTATATATTGCTAAACATCCAGCAAAAAACCGGGGAATACGTCAGTTTACACCCGCACTTACTTCGTCATAGCTTCGCGACTAATTTACTCGAAAGAGGCGTTAATTTACGTGTAATCCAAGAATTGCTTGGTCATGAAAGTCTGAATACAACACAAATTTACACGCACGTCAGCGAAGAAACTTTAATGAGTGAATATTTTGACGCGCATCCGCGCGCTAACAAGCGCGAAGAAGACGAGTAAGCAACAATCTTGCAAAGCGCCGCAATTTAACCTAAAGTTAATGCGGAGTTAAAAATGATCAAAACAGCGTTTAAAAAACAAACAGAGAAAAAGTTTATTTGGATGAATATCGGCTTTTTCACTTTTTTTATGGTTTTATACACAATTATTGACTCGTTAAATATGCCATATCATGAAATGACAAGTACATACGGTACGCTTCTAACAATTAGTAATATATTCATGAACGTAATTATGGCAGCGCTTAGCACGCTCATGATGACACTAACAGCAGCGCAATTTAAATTAACAGGCAGTGAAAGCAAAGCAAACAACGTTACATTTGCAAGTATCATTGTTGGCGTTTTAACTTATGGATGCACGCCGTGTGTCATTAGCTTTTTTGCGGGTATTGGTATTAGTTTAAGTGCCGCAGCCGCCTACCCACTTGGTGGGTTTCCGTTCAAATTCCTTAGTTTAGCACTGTTACTTGCCGGTTTTGCGTGGATTTTAGTTCGTTTAAACAAAGCCGTTTGTAAAGTTGACTTTGACAAACAAGATAGTAAAGATTTAATTTTAAAATAAGTTTTAAGACGATATAGCAACCAATGTTTTCTTGCTTGAATATATTTTTTACCTATGGTAAGATACATACGGCTTTTAAGTCAATACACACACATTGAATTCGTTGTTCGTGTCCATTACGGTGGGGATAACGTTCGAAAATGTGGAGGAAAAAACAAAAGGGAGGCTCACAAATGAGTGACAAAAATCAAGAGGGCGTCGCACCTCAAACAACTGCAGAAGCACCTGCACCAACAATGGACCAAGTATTACCGGAAATTGATCGTCCCGTAATTACAATGAAAAGACTGCTCGAGGTCGGAGCACACTTCGGACACCAAACGAAACTTTGGAATCCAAAAATGCGTCAATATATCTTTGGCGCCCGTAACAACGTTCATATTATCGATTTAGAAAAAACGTTAGTAAAAATTGAAGAAGCGTACGCTGCTCTTCGCGATATCGTTACGAAAAATGGTAAAGTTTTATTCGTCGGTACAAGACGGCAACACGCTGACTTTGTAAAAGCTGAAGCACTACGAAGTGGTTCATTTTACATTAATAGCCGCTGGCTTGGTGGAACACTTACGAACTTTAAAACGATTTCAAGCCGCGTAAAACATTTACGTGATTTAGAAATGCAAGAAGATGACGGCACGATCGATCGCTTACCGAAAAAAGAAGCTGCGCTTATTCGCAAAGAAATTCGCCGCTTAACCGAAAACTTTGAAGGAATTAAAGAAATGCGTCGTGTTCCTGAAGCAGTGTTCTTAATTAACCCGCTTGAAGACCATATCGCTTTACGCGAAGCGCGCTTACTTAAAATTCCGGTGTTTGCACTTGTCGATACAAACGCGAATCCTGACGACATTGATTACGTAATTCCGGCAAATGACGACGCAACTAAATCAGTAGCATTACTCTTACAACTATTTGCCGACGCAATCGTTGAAGCAAAAGGTGGCGTACCAATCGTTGCGTACTCACTTGATATTGAACCTGAAGAAGATTCGCTTGCGCCAACAAGTAGTCCAGCAAAAGATCGTGAAGTTGAAGTTACGCCCGAACCTGCGCGCCGTGCGCGTAAAGTTCGTACTGAGCATAGTGATAAACCAAAAGTAGAAGAAAAGAAAGAGGAGGAAACTAATTAATGAGTAGCCCAATTAAAAAAATTCAAGAATTACGTGCGCTTACCGGTGCCGGTATGATGGACTGTAAGCGTGCTTTAGAAGCAAATGATTACGATGTTGACCGTGCCAAAGACTGGTTACGTGAACAAGGTATTACAACTGCTGCAAAAAAATCAGGACGTATTGCTGCTGAAGGTTTGACTGTTGCAAAAATCGTTGACGGAAACGGGGTAATCGTTGAAGTTAACTGTGAAACAGATTTCGTAAGCCGTGGTAAAGATTTCCCCGCATTAGTCGATGAAATCGTTGATTTATTATTAAAAAACAAACCGGTAACGAAAGAAGACGCTGATGCACTAGTTAATCCATTGCTCGTCGAAGCAACAGTTAAAATTGGTGAAAAACTTTCATTCCGCCGCTTTGAACTTTTCGAAGTAAGTGATCGCGCTGCTGCTTACATCCATATGGGTGGCACAATTGCAACGCTTGTCTTACTTGAAAAGAAAGACGACGAACTTGCAAAAGGACTTGCCATGCACGTCGCCGCAAATGCCCCAAGTTACATTACGAAAAATGATATTCGCCAAGACGAACTTGATAAAGAAAAACATATTCAAATGGAACTTGCAAAAAATGATCCAAAGCTTGCCGATAAACCAGCCGCGATGCTTGAAAAGATTCTCGCTGGCAAAATTAACAAACACTTTAGTGACTTAGTACTTGTCGACCAAACATATTTAATTGATGGTGACAAAAAAGTCAGTGTCGTGCTTAGTGAAAGCAGTAATAAAGTATTACGTTTTGTTCGTTACCAAGTTGGTGAAGGTATTGAACGGCGTAAAGATGACTTCGCTAGCGAAGTACTTGAGCAAATTAAGTAAAACAAGAAACACCCTTAAGGGTGTTTTTTTGGAGGAAAAATGGTCTATAAACGCGTACTCTTAAAATTTAGTGGCGAAGCACTTGCCCATAATAAAAAAGGTGAGCTCTATGATGCCCTGACGATGAAGCATCTTGTTAACTTCATTAAATCATTCCATCACTACAACAAAATGGAAGTTGCGATTGTTGTTGGTGCGGGTAACATTTGGCGTGGTCGCAATAATAGTGGGGTTAAGTTTACCGCTGATAATAGCGATTACATGGGGATGCTTGGCACTGTTATTAACGCTGTTGCTTTAAAAGACACGTTAAGCCAAAATGACGTTGATGCTGTTGTTCTTAGCGCCTTTGCGATTGAAGGCGTTGCGGAAAAAACATCAAAAGCGCTTGCAAACAAATATTTAGATGAAGGTAAAGTCGTGCTTTTTGCTGGTGGAACCGGCAAACCCGGGTTTACGACCGACACAGGTGCAGCAATGCGGGCCATTGACATTAATGCTGACGCAATTATTATGGCAAAAGATGGTGTTGACGGCATATATACAAAAAACCCGCTCGTTTATAAAGGCGCACAAAAAATTGCCGAGGCATCATACGACGATTTAATTAATATTAATGTTGAAGCACTTGATTTAAGCGCACTTAAATTACTAAATGAAACAAATATTCACTTGCTTGTTTTAGGAATGGACGAAGTCCGTAGCTTTGAAACGATTGAAGAACATATAGAAATTGGTACAATAGTAAGGAGAGGTTAAATTTATGAATGAACACGCAATAAACGCCCAAGAGCGGATGAGTAAAACGCTGGATAATTTAAAAGCAGAATTTGCTGCACTACGGACAGGACGTGCAAGTGCGGCATTACTTGAACGGATTGAATGTGATTATTATGGTGAAAAAACACCAATTAATCAAATAAGCGCCATTAGTGTCCCTGAACCACGGCAACTTTTAATTACACCATACGACAAAGGTGATATTAAAGCGATTGTCGCGGCGATTAATAGTTCAACACTAGGCATTAATCCGCAAAATGAAGGTGATCATATTCGCCTTATTCTCCCCCCACTTACAGAAGAACGTCGCCGCGACTTAGTTAAAGTTGCAAAGAAGTTTACCGAAGAAGCAAAAATCGCGATTCGCAACTTACGGCGCGATGCACTTACACCAGTTAAAGGTGACAAATCAATCAGCGAAGATTACGTTAAAGTTATTGAAAAAGAAATTCAAGAAGTAACAGACACCGCAATCAGTGACGTTGATAAATTGTTTAAAGAAAAAGAAAAAGAAATATTACAAGTTTAATGAAAGCGGCCACCCGGCCGTTTTTTTTAACATTTTATAAATGTTATTAATAAAAAACACATATTTTCGTGTATAATTTACTATATGGCAAAACAAGTATTACATCGCGAAAACTACGGCATAGAACATATCGCCTTTATTTTAGACGGTAATGGTCGCTGGGCCAAAGCACGACGCCGACCACGAACTTACGGTCATGCGCGGGGCTTTACGAGCCTTTTTGATGTTGCCACCGCAGTGAATGACCGCGGTATTAAAGTGATGACGGTATATGCCTTTAGTACTGAAAACTGGAACCGACCGCAAAAAGAAATTGATTATCTTTTTAAAACGCTTGAAGATCGGCTCACGAGCACGATGAAAAAAGTACAAAAGCACGGCATTAAAATTACAACGATGGGCGAATTAACGAAATTGCCAGACTCGACACAAAAAGCAATTGCCAAAGCGGTAACGGAAAGTAACGCGAATGAAGGGCTTATATTAAATATTTGCATTAACTACGGTGGCAAAGATGAAATTATTCGGGCAATCAAAAAACTAAATAACGATGTTCGTGCCGGTGTTATTACAAACGAAAACATTAGTGAAGCTGTTTTTGAAACCTATTTAGACTCACGTGGTCTTCCCCCGGTCGACTTAATGGTACGCACTAGTGGGGAAATGCGGTTATCGAACTTCTTATTATGGCAAAACGCATACGCTGAATTTATTTTTACTGATGTGCTGTGGCCTGATTACAACGCACTGACTTTACAAAATGATCTGGAAATATACGCAAAACGGAAACGCCGTTTTGGAGGACTTGATGATGGAACAACCTAAAAAGAAAAAATGGACAACGACACTAAATTTGTCCAAAAATGAAATTAGTGAAAAGACGAAAAAAAGTATGAGGACGCGTGTTATAACGTCAATCGTTCTTGCCGCAATTTTCGTACCCGCAATTTTCGTGGGTGGTTGGTTTTTCCTTTCTGTCGTTTTCGTTACGTTAATTGTTGCCGCTGTTGAATTTGTACGCGCAACGAAAATACCAAAAAAGTATTGGTTTATTTATTTGCTTACAACGGTTGTAACGATACTATTTGCTTTTTGGTTTTTTATTAAACGGAACTTAGCAAGTGCCGGTGCCGGCAACTATCCGTTTTGGGACTTAGCAAAATGGGATATTAATTACGGTTTCCAAACAATTGAAATCTCAACAATGTTACTTGTTTTTGTGATTTTTAGTTTGTTTACTGTTTTAGTAATTGATAAAGATTTTAATTTTGCGATTGCATCGTACTTATTTTTATTAATGTTGTTTGTTGGTCTTGGGATTCAGTCGTTTTTATTTTTACGTTTTTATCCAAAAACGGGTAACTTAACTTCAGTGTTTTTACTCCTTTATATAATGCTTGGGACGTTTGCAAATGATGTGGGGGCGTATTTTGTTGGGGTGATGTACGGGAAAACGAAGATGTCGCCGTTACTTTCACCAAATAAAACGTGGGAAGGTTTTGTCGGCGGTGTTTTTATTTCGTTTGTAATAAGTTTCCTTTTTGCCCTTATCGTTTCCTTACTAGGGGCGCCCATTATTCCGAGCTTAGCGCATACGAATTGGTATTGGCTCGTGCTACTTTCACTCTTAATGCCAATTTTTGCAAATGTTGGTGATTTATTTTTCAGCGCAACAAAACGCCATTTAAAAATTAAAGACTACGGTTCAATTATTGTCGGGCACGGTGGTGTACTTGACCGCATTGATTCGCTTATACTTGTTTCCCTTTTAACAAGTATGCTCGTTATTTTAATTGAAAATGCGTGGAGCTTATTAGTATAGAAAGAAGATTATTATGGTTTTATTATTATCAAACATTTTGTTTATTGTGTTGTTTCTTGTGATGCTTGGCATTTTAATTGCCATCCACGAATTTGGTCATTATATCGCTGCAAAAGCGTTTGGTGTATATGTCTTCGAATTCGCAGTTGGCTTTGGTCCGAAAATATTTCGCAAGAAAATTGGGGAAACGTATTATAGCTTACGCGCGCTCCCACTTGGTGGGTATGTGGCAATGCTTGGTGAAGAAGACTCAATCCCGGAAGAGTTCATCGGTAAAATTAAGTTAGAAGACGACGAAGAAGTTGTGCTTACAGTCGCAAGTGAAGAAAGTGTTGCGCCGAAAGAGGAAGATGTATTAATCGTTAGTCCCAAACGGAGCTTGCTCCGGATTAATCGCGGCAAGAAAAGCGTTATTATGTCCGCCGGGATTATTATGAACTTAGTGCTTGGATTTTTACTCTTTGTGCTTGCTAACGGTGTAATTGGCTACACGAAATACGCACCAACATTAACAGTTGCGGAAAATAGTGTCGCCGCGTCAACGTATGGTTTAAAAACAGGCGACGAAATTGTCCGGGGCTTAATTAATGTTTATGATAACGGCGAATTTCAAGGACAAGATATTTACACGTACGGTGAAGCAACGCTTGATGCGACCGAATATTATATGCTTTACAATTTTACATCATTTAAAGATTTGAAACTTAGCGGTGTTCACCTTATTTTTGTTGACAAAGTAGTCGCGGAGTCCACTGCGGAAACACCACTAGCAAAAAGTTTTGATAACTATGTTTATGCGTTTACTGAAGTAGGCACAGTTTACGTTGACGTCCCGCTTGTTGATGGTGATGACGTTAGCATTAAAAATATTATGTTTAACGTTGTCGAAAGCGGTAAAGATAAAGATGACAACCCGATTTATCTTTTAGAAGACATCGGTTTAAGTTTAAGTTCGGTCCGTGAACGCACGGGCTTTAAACAAACATTTGTTGCCTCAGGCCAAGACTTTAAAAATGCTTCGACTGCCGTTTTATTAGGACTTAAATCACTCTTTACCGAAGGGTTAACGAATTTAAGTGGCGTTGTTGGTATTTATAGCGTGGCAACTGGGGCTTTAACGGATCTTGGCTTTAGTTACTATATATACTTATGGGGTTTAATTAGTGTTAACCTTGCGTTATTTAACTTATTACCGTTCCCGCCGCTTGATGGATGGCATTTACTTGTGACGGCAGTTGAGGCGATAACGCGCCAAGAAATTAGTCCGCGCTTTAAACAAGTTGCCCAAGTTGCGGGTGCTTTATTATTAATTGTTCTGACAATTGCAATTTTATTTAAAGATATATTTTTAATAGGAGTAGTGTAGTTGCCGCTAAGTGAACGTTTTTTCGCTTCGATTAATTTTAATGATGCCGCAGCATTCGGCTTAAGTTTTTTAACGTATCAAAAACGGGGTGACGTGTGGGTGTATGTGTTACAAAAAGAGCGTGCCTGGACGTTTGCCGAATTTAATATTTTTAGCCATGCACTAACGAATATTCCATACACTTATGAAATTAGTTATGCGTATAAAAAACTCCCGACCTTAAGTGATGTAGAGACACTATTTCGTGAGTTTTATGAACATCATGAACTAAAAGCTTTCACCCTCCCATTCGTCCATCGGAATACAAATGAACTTGAGTTAATTGTTGAAGGGGAAGATACTGCGGATTTAATTAGCCCTGTATTAAATGATTTTTCACTACTGTTAAAAGAGTTAAATTACGAATATAGTGTAACGCTAACGGTGCTTGAAGAAGAAAGTGAGGACGAGTTTGTCCTTGATGACGATGTACCATTTGTTGAAAGTGAAGAAGAAGAATTCATCAGTACAAACGACGACTTAACTGCACAAATATACGAAGAAGACAAAGATCAACTTGAAGCAAATGCTCGCAAAATGATTGAAGAACGCGAAATAGAGCGGCGTAAACGCCAACATAAATACGTTGAAATAGCGGAAATCTTTGCATTAGAAGAAGGAGATGCGGTTGATTTTGATGGTGAAGTATATAGTTTTGATGTGCGCACAACCCGCGTTGGTCCGCTTTATCTTTTAGGTATTGGTAAAGATGGTGCAGGTATTAATGCACGCGCCTTTATTTTGCGCAACGAACGACTTGAACAACAACTTAAAGATATAAGTGTTGGGAGCTACGTCCGCATTAAAGGAAACGTTACACTTGAAAAATTTGACCTTTCCAAAGCTGTATCGATTTCCGCACTTGATGAACTACCCGCGCCCCCCTTACCAAGCGATACGCATCAAGGTGAAAAACGAATTGAACTTCATCTCCACTCCAAAATGAGTGTAATGGACGCTGTAACTGATATTGAAGATTACGTAAAGCTTGCTGCCCATATGGGTCACAAAGCACTCGCACTTACCGATCACGGTGTTGTGCAAGCTTTCCCCGAAGCACAACGGGCTGGGCAAAAGTATGGCGTTAAAATGCTTTATGGCAGTGAACTTTATTTAGTTGAACAAAATCTACAATATATTTATAACGCTGCGCCGCTTTTACTAACCGAAGCAAACTACGTTGTGTTTGACTTTGAAACAACCGGATTAAGTGCGCGTTATGACAAAATTATCGAGTTTGGCGCGGTTAAAGTTGAAAGAGGGCTCGTAACTAAGCGTTTAAATATTTTAATTAATCCAGGGCCTGGTATAACACTACATCCAAAAATCACCGAAATTACTTCAATCACCGACCGAATGCTTGCGGGACGACCGGAAATTCATGAAGTTATTGATGAAATAATTGATTTTATCGGTGAAAGTGTTCTTGTTTCACATAACGCCGGGTTTGATGTTGGCTTTTTAAATGCCGCTTTAACGAATTTAGGCCGCCCGAAAGTAACTAATCCGGTGATTGACACACTCCAACTATCGCGTTATCTTTTCCCGGAAGCACGTTCACATCGTCTGGGCGTATTAGCGCGCAACATGGAAGTACATTACGATGAATTAGCCGCACACCGCGCTGATTATGACGCGGAAGTATTAAATAGTATTTGGCAAGCAATGCTCGTACGACTATTAGAAGATCAACCATTTTTAAAACATCAAGATTTAGCTTTGCTTCAACTTTCGCGTGAAGGACTAACGCACCTTTGGCCGTATCACGTTACTGTGCTAGCGCGCAATGACGAGGGGTTAAAAGATTTGTTTAAATTAGTTAGTATTTCGCATACTGATTTCATGGCGGAAGTTGCAAAAATACCGCGGGATATCCTTGCTGCGCATCGCAAAAATTTATTGCTCGGCAGCGCTTGTTTTAACGGTGAAGTGTTTGACGCCGCACTTAATAAAGACGAAGAAACACTTATTAAGACGATGGAGTTTTATGACTATATCGAAATACAACCATACGCTAATTATGAGTATTTACTTAACATTGGCCGTGTTAATAGCGAGAAAGAGCTAAAACGCGCGATTAAAGATATTTATACTGCGGCAAAAAAAGCAGGTAAATTAATTGTTGCTACAGGTGATGCCCACTATTTAACAAAGAAACACAAAATTTATCGTGATGTATATATTTACGCCAAAGGTGTTGGGGGCACTAACCATCCGCTTTTCCCGTATGAACGCGAACGAATCGAAGAATTCCCTAATCCTGATATGCATTATCGCTCAACGACAGAGATGATTGAAGAAATGCGCCGCTTTGATTTATTTAGTGAAGAAGAAATTCATGATTTTGTTATAACGAATCCTCACAAAATTAATAATTTGATTAATAAAGTTGAGCCACTTAAAAAAGGCTTATTTAAACCTAACATTGCGAATGTTGATGAACTACTACGCACTGTTGTTTATGCAAACGCCCATAAAATTTACGGGGAAACGCTGCCCTTACAAGTAAAGGAACGGATCGAGCAAGAGTTTAGCGGGATTATTAGCAACGGTTATGCAGTTATTTACTATTTAGCGCATCAAATTGTTAAAAAAGCAGTTGATGAAAACTATATTGTTGGTAGTCGCGGTAGTGTCGGTTCTAGTTTAGTCGCAACATTTGCGAATATTACGGAAGTTAACCCGCTCCCGCCCCATTACGTATGTCCAAAGTGCACATACAGTGACTTTAATCATAATGAAAACGCAAAGTCAGGCTATGACTTACCAGCGAAAACGTGTCCAAATTGTAATACAGAGCTAAACGGAGAAGGACAAAACATCCCGTTTGCGACGTTCCTTGGGTTTGATGCGGAAAAAGTACCAGATATTGATTTAAACTTCCCCGAAGATTATCAAAAACGTGCGCATGATTACACAAAAGAGCTATTTGGTGAAAACAACGTATATCGCGCGGGAACAATTTCTACTGTTGCAGCAAAAATGGCGTTTGGTTACGTCCGTGGTTACTTTGAACGGATTGGTGAAGATGTTGATGCTGTACCACGTTCTACAATTGGCTACTTAGCCGCGCATGTTGCAGGGACGAAACGTACAACCGGTCAACATCCAGGAGGGATTATCGTTATTCCCAGTGAATATGAAGTATATGACTTCACACCGATTCAGTATCCCGCCGATAAAATCGATAGCGAATGGAAGACAACGCATTTAGACTATAATGCGATTCATGATAATGTTTTAAAACTTGATTTACTTGGCCACAAAGACCCTGTTGCCCTTAAAATGCTTACGGAAATTACAAAGATTAAATATGAAGATGTGCCGCTTAACGACAAAGCGACGCTTTCACTTTTTTCGCGTGTTGATGCGCTTAATCTTAAAGAAAACACGTTAAATGAAACAACAGGTGCGCTTGGAATACCGGAATTTGGCACGAGTTTTGTCCGGCAAATGCTTGAAAGCGCAAAGCCACAAACGTTTAATGACTTAATTATTGTTAGTGGCTTAAGCCATGGGACAAATGTGTGGCTCAATAACGCTGAGCGTATTATTGCGGAAGGAATTGCTAATCTTGACGGCGTCATTGGTTGTCGTGATGACATTATGACGTATCTTATGAGCTTAGGAATGGAAGGCAAAGATGCCTTCAGTATTATGGAAACAGTGCGCCGCGAAAAAAGTTATTTAAGTGAAGATGACAAAAACCGGATGCGCTTTTATGGTGTTGAAGAGTATTACATTAATTCTTGTGATCAAATTAAATATTTGTTCCCACGCGCCCACGCTGCGGCGTACGTCATTATGGCGGTAAAAGTTGCATGGTTTAAAGTACATCACCCGCTCCCGTATTATGCAACGTTTTTTAGTATTCGTGGTGACAATTTTGACATTAAATCAATGATTAGCAGTAAAGAAACAATCGTTAAAAAAATTAATGAATTTGTTTTACTTTCAAAATCATCAGACCTAAACTCGCGTGATCAAAACATTGAAGAAAACTTGCGACTTACTATCGAAATGCTTGATCGTGGCTATAAAGTATTAAATATTGACCTTTATAAGAGTGATGCGACTAACTTTACCATTGACGAAGCAAATAACGCACTTATACCACCGTTTACCGTCGTAAGCGGCCTTGGATTAACCGCTGCGCAAAGCGTGATTGAAGCGCGGGTTGACGGACCATTTATTTCAATCGAAGATTTGTTAAATCGTACAAAACTTAATTCACAAAATATTGAACGTTTAAAAGACATCGGTGCCCTTGATGAATTGCCTGATGACAACCAAATTAGTTTATTTGAATTTTTAGATTAATTTTTATGTAAGCTTTCGAGCTTTTCTAAATAATAATTCGCGAGTGTGAAATCACGTTGGACGAGTTTTCCGCGTTCAAACTCATAACTAACCGAATCATAAAATTTAATTAATGTTTCAATTTCATTATGTTTTGTTGCTGTGATAAACATGTTTAATAATTGTTCGCTATGCGCCTCGTCGCGCGCCGTGCTGATACCAAGTGCATAACACTTTGCTAAAGCACGATACGCATACGGATCAGCATTTTCAACACCTTGTTTATAATAATTAAAGGCTTTGCCAAGTTTTGTTGTGTCTTGATAGTTTTCGGCGTGGCGCATATGTAAATTACCAAGGGCCGTGTATGTTGCGGCTGTAAACTTAAAATCAAGCGCTTTTAAGTAATATTTATTCGCCGCAGGGAAGTTGTTGCTTAAACTTATAATGTTTGCAAGTTCAAAGTAGAGAAACCCTTTAAGCGCTTCACGGCTATTAAGTTGGAAGTTATTAATTTGCATCGGAAAACTTGCCCGGCGTTTTTTATCTAATTCTATAATAATACGTTGATATTCTTTTGTGACGTATTTTTCAATTGTTTGTTCGTCGCCATTAAACTCGCTATTTGTCGCATAAAGGCTTGCGACAAACAAATATGCACGTGCGAGTCCTAAATCCGCACTTTCTTTAAAGTGTTTAAGCGCTAAATTACTGTTTTGTGGTAAGTAATTACCAGTTAAATAAAAGTTACCAAGTTCAAACTGGGCAATTGCATTGCCGCTTTGTGCGCTTTCAATTAAGTACTCAGTCGCAAGCGGGAGCGCATCTTTGTCATCATCCGCAAATTCTTTTAAAAAGAAGTAGTACAGTAATGGCGCGTTATTTGCTTTATATTTATACGCAAGTTTGAGCCAATACTCCCGTTCTTTGCGCCGTCCTCCTTTGCCCCGTTTACTAAGTTGTTCATACGTTACATGGGCAAAGTTTGCTAATTCTTTTTCAAAAGGTTCGCCGGTTTGTTTACTTAAACGTTTTATTAAACTAATTGTTACAGGTGTACTTAGTTTTTTGATTTCTTGATTACTTACTAAATGCGCAAGTTCAACTGTTGCTTGGCTAATGCCGGCTTTACTTGCTTTTTCAAAGTAGCGGACCGCGTCGTTAATATCTTGTTTACGACGAGTAGCTTCTTTGCTGTATGCAAAAAAGCGCGCTAAGTAAAGCGTGGAAAGCGGACAATTAAGTTTTTCACCGGCTTTAAAGTAATCAAAGGCGGTGTTATCATCTTTTTTCGTGCCGTAACTATAAATATAACTAACACCCATCGCAAAGTTATAAAGTGGATGGGTTTTGTATTTTGGCAATTCGTTGAAGCCTGCATTTAATTTTGTTGTTAAGCCGGTTTTACTCCGCGCTAAAAGTGCGCTTACGATTGGTACAAATGGATTATCAATATGTGTTAAATGCTCTTTGTTATACGCTAAAAGTGCCTTGCGGGGAATATGAATTAAGCCGTACGTTACTTTTAAAGCGTTAGTGATAAATTCATTCGCAATCCGCAAAACGGCGCTATCGCCGTCATACTTGTTTAATGCATTTTCAAGCATTGTAAAATAGTTGTGTTCCATCTTATCTATTTTATCATTTTATTTACTTTTTTTGCCTTTTTTTCATCAAAACAAGTAGTTACTTTTGACTTATTTCGATCATGAAGTTAAAATAGTGCAGTAGTCGGGATGTAGCACAGCTTGGTAGTGCGCCTGGTTCGGGACCAGGAGGTCGCAGGTTCGAATCCTGTCATTCCGACCACTTTTTTAAGAAACAGACCTAACAGTATAATGTTGGGTCTTTTTTGTTTAACTGGATTGATAATGTGTTGCGTATGTGATACAATATAACTGAGGTGGAAAATATGAAAAATAGTGTTGTTCATGTAAGAGTTAATGAAGAATTAAAAAATAAAGTAGAAGACATTTTAAAGGACTTGGGTCTTTCAATGTCGTATGCGATTAATATGTATTTAAAACAAATAGAGTCTAAAAGAGGAATTCCTTTTGATGTTGTTTTAGAAAGTGAAGAAAAGATTAAAGAAATTGAGACTCTTGCTAAAGCTATTAATTTAACTGGCGGAAAAGAAGTATCTAAATATGCAAACAAAATAATTAATCTTTACGCAGAAGATGTCATTGATTATGAAACTGCTGTTTTTGCACTTGGAAGGAAAATATAAATGAAAGATCCATATGTTTATAAAGATAGTGATGGCTTCATTAAAAGAGTATGCTGAACATCAGCATTTAGAAAAAATAATAACTGATGCAGTTGACACTCAAGATTTTTCTAAAGCAACATCAAAATATAAAAAGATCAAAGATTATAACGTAGAAGATTATGAATACGTTTATCACAAAATAAAAAAGGCTTAACAAAGCCGTCAATTAGGGGTGCGTAAAATATTAGGCAGGGGTGCATAGATTTTTATAAGGGGTGCGTAATTGTATTAAAATAGTGCACTCAACTCATTTGAAAAACGAACATTTTGAAACAACTTCACTTTATTTGCTTCAAGATGTTTTTTTTGTTTGCGCGTTTTGATAGCGATAAATAATTAAAAAGACAAAAAGTAATTTAAAAATAGTTAAGACGAAGTTTGTATAAAGATTAATGCCAGGGTGAACGTCTCCCCAAAGCGGCAAACTCATATTAAATGCAAAGTTAAAAACTTGCACACTTGCTAAGAGCAACCAAAGCTTTAAATGGGGAAAAGTATTTTTACTTATAATCAAAAGACCACTGATTAAAAGCGCTAAATTAAAAACAAGAGCAATAGATGATAACGTTTGATTAATAATAGCGTGCGTATTTTCATAGTTTGAAATTACATTTAAAAGTTCATGATTAATGCGCATTATGCCGTTGTTTACTAGTTTTATCGACCAAATTGTCACGGCAATATTAACAAACTTGGTCGTGCGCGGATATGCGTTATTTAAACTTTTGCGTACTGAAAAAATAACAAAGATCATTAACATTGTTGTATATACAAAGATTAATAATTCGAAATCACGAATAAGCAGTATAAACGAATGAACATTTGGTGTGAGTAAAGTAAAAATAATATGACTCAAGTCTTTAATGAGCGCGAAAACGGCGTAAAACGCGACAAAGATAATGAGTGTTTTGCTGACAATCCCGTTTTTGTTGTTTTCAATGCTTTCTATTTCGCGTGCACGCCGCCATTCATAAAGACTATAAGCAATGTAGTGAATTAGTACGTTAGCAAAGAGGGTGCTAAGCGCTACAATTACAAAAGTTATATTTTCTAAACGGAAAAAGATGATGTTTAATAAGAGTGAAAACAATATTGCCCCACCCAAAAGTAAAACTAAATAAAGGCTATTTTTAACAATAACGTTTATATAATCTTTTTTACAAAGTAATAGCTGCGGGCGATGTAACGATGTTTCGTTGCTTAAAGTCGCGAAAATTGCCCCAGCGCTTAAAAGTAAAATAAAAACATTCGTGTAAAGTAGGGGCGCAATCTTAAATTCGTCTGGTCCGTGCTTTAATGTTATAAAAGCGGTTAAGGCATAAACAAATATAGCGCTAATCGACGTCAATGTTATAATGCTTTTCAACACAAGATAATTACTTAAAACGTTGTTATTACGTCTTTGGCGTACGTAAAGAACGACGAAAAACAAGCAACCAACAAGACAAAGTAGCAGTTCACCAATAAACAAGGTGAAATAAAAACTATCGTAAATTAACGCCTTAATTGCGCTTGATAATAAGGCAAGAAAGAGTGCATAAATAACAAACTCTTTTATTGCTTTAACATTCGCATTTACGCGTTTTAATTGTGCATCTATTATTACCATAATTTGTTTAATTTTATCATATAAATGTTAGTTGTTGATGATTTGCTCTTTAACTAAACAAAGTGAGCAAATTTACTCGAAAACAATGTTAATAATTTAAAATTCGTTATAATAAATTTATAGTGAATCAAGACGAACAAAGAAAACATCGTAAAGCACGGATAATTACACTTTCAGTAATGCTCCTTTTAGTTACAGCACTGCTTATTGTATGGGTTGTGCGTTCATGCGCGCCAACGGAAGAGATAACCGTAAACGCATTATATTTTTATGATGAAGAAGAGGACATGTTTATTGCTGTCTTTAATGATGAAAACAAAGATAATTTTATCAAAGTTAGACAAGTAAAAAGTGACATCGATAGCACAGTGCTTAACGCACTTTTAGCTAGTAAAGACTTTACATTTGCCTTTGGCAACATTCCGCTACACGAAGAAGTGCTTGATGTGCTAACAGATCACGAAGTCACGGTGCTTAACGCATTTTCGCACGACGAATTACTTTGGCACTACACAAATGTCATGCATTTAAATACACAATACCCGCATTACGGGGCAACGCTAATTAGTGAATATGACGATCGTGATAAAATCGCGCTTATTATAGATGGTAGTGATATTGCGACTAGCATTTTAAGCAGCAGTGACGATACATTTAACTTTGACGTCACGCTAGAAGTTGAAAATGATGCAACAAACTTTAGTTTAGAAATTAATGACATCATTAACAGCAATATTGAAACGGTACTTATTTTTGTAAGCTTGGCGATGTACGAAAATCTTCTTACAGCACTAACGCATGCAAACCCAGCTTTAACAATTATTAGCACGGACTTTTATTTATTAAATAGCGACATTGAACTGCCTTACGAAACACAAATGTATTACTATACACCGTTTGTGTTTGATGTTAACCGGCCCTTACGTGAAACTTATGTAAAAACAGCGGCAACACTTACGTATTCATTAATGCAAAAACTAACGGAAAACCCGCAAAGTACGACGTTTAACCACGAATATATTCCTCATGAAATTAATCTTCATGACGGACCAATTACATTATTCAAATATTTATGTTAA
>CAZWRR010000007.1:0-20865 GCA_964635805.1 uncultured Staphylococcaceae bacterium | reverse complement strand
ATGGGGAAATATTAGAGTGTTTACCAAACGTTACGTTTCGCGTAAAACTCGATAATGGACACACGATAATGGCCCACGTTTCTGGTAAAATCCGCATGTATCGCATTCGCATTTTACCAGGTGATCGTGTTGCCCTTGAAATTTCACCGTATGATTTAACACGGGGTCGCATTGTATATCGCTATAAATAGCGCAAGGAGGAAAATAAAATGAAAGTAAGAGCCTCAGTCAAACCAATTTGTGATAAATGCCGGGTAATTCGCCGTAAAGGTAAAGTAATGGTTATTTGTGAAAACCCGAAGCATAAACAAAGACAAGGTTAAAAAAGGAGAAAGATTATGGCACGCATAGTTGGTGTTGATATTCCTGATAACAAACGTGTCGTTATTAGTTTAACGTACATTTACGGTATCGGAAATGCAACTGCAAAGAAAATTTTAGCCGCTGTTAACGTTGATGAAAGTATTTGCGTTAAAGATTTAACCGATGAACAATTAACAGCCATTCGTAATGAAATTACGAAATATCGCGTTGAAGGTGATGCTCGCCGCAACGTCGCACTTAATATTAAACGCTTAAGCGAAATCGGTTCATACCGCGGGATCCGCCATCGTCGCGGGTTACCAGTACGGGGCCAACGGACGAAAACAAACGCCCGGACCCGCAAAGGACCGAAGAAAACGATTGCTAATAAGAAGCAAGCGTCACAATAAGAAAGGGGTATGAGTAATTATGTCAAAAGCAAAAAGAACTACGACACGCAGACGTCGCATACGTCGTTCTTATACGAAATGTGTCGCTCACATCCACGCTACATTTAATAATACAATCGTCACGATAACTGATGAAGCCGGTAACGCTATTAGTTGGAGTAGTGCCGGTGCGCTTGGTTTTAAAGGAAGCAAAAAATCAACCGCATGGGCTGCGCAACTAGCAGGTGAAGCTGCCGCGAAAGTTGCAGTCGAACAAGGACTAAAAACAGTTGACGTTAACGTTAAAGGACCAGGACAAGGCCGTGAATCAGCGATTCGCGCACTTGCCTTAGCGGGATTACAAATTACCGGAATTGCGGATACAACCCCGATTCCACACAACGGATGCCGGCCACCAAAACGGCCGCGTGGTTAAGGAGGATATAATGCCAGGAATTATTAATCCATTCACAAAAATTAATTTTAAAGTTGCTTCAGTTGAAGAAGAAAAAAACTTCGGTAAATTCGTAATTGCCCCACTTGAACGTGGTTTTGGGCAAACACTTGGTAATTCACTTCGTCGTGTTTTACTAAACTCATTACCAGGCGCTAGCGTTTTTGCGCTCACGCTTGATGGTGCCCGCCACGAATTTAGCGCGCTTGAAGGCGTCGCCGAAGACGTAACGGCAATCGTTCTTAACTTAAAACATCTTATTTTAAAGATTGATGAAAAAGATGAAACAATTAAAGTTTTAAAACTTAATAAAACCGGCGAAGGCCCCGTTTTAGCAAGCGACATTGAAACACCAGTTGGTGTTGAAGTCGTTAATGGCGACTTAGTTATCGCTAATTTAAGCGAAAACGGCAGTCTTGTTATGGAACTGTTTGCTCGTAACGGCCGTGGTTATGTTACAAGTGAAAACAATAAAATTGAACGTAGTAAAGTCGGATCAAGCATTGGTGTTATCGCAACAGATAGCGATTATTCACCGATTCGTCGCGTTAATTACGTCGTTGATAGCGCTCGTGTTGGTGATGATGAAAACTATGAACAATTAACATTAGAAGTTTGGACAAACGGGAGTGTTACGCCCCAGCGCGCAGTTGCATTAAGCGCAAAGATTTTAACGGACCATTATGCTGAGTTTTTAAAACTCGAAGAAGTTGTCCATGAAATCGAAACGATGATTGAAGCTGCCGTTGAGCATGAAGAAAAAGTTGATGACAAAACAATTGAAGACTTAAACTTAAGTGTTCGTGCTTACAACTGTTTAAAACGTGCAGGTATCCAAAACGTTTCCGAACTTACAGCTATGTCCGAGGATGAAGTACTTAAACTTAAAAACCTTGGTAAAAAATCATTTAAAGAAATTAAAGATCGCGTTAATGAACTTAACTTAAGATTCCGCGGTCAATTAGAATAGAGGTAGTTTATGCCAGCACAAGGTAGAAAAAATGTTCGTGGCCGCACCGGAGTGCGTTTTAAAGCCGCGTATACAAAAAGTAAAGAAAAAGCGATGATTCGCAACGTTTCCAGTGAACTTATTGTCCACGGGAAAGTTAAAGTAATTAATGTTGTTGGTAAACAAGTGCAACGTGAAGTTGAAAAATTAATTACGCTTGGCAAACGCGGTGATTTACATTCCCGCCGCCTCGCCGCTGCCCGGCTTCGGGACGGCATTCGTAATAGTGATGGCGTTAAAGCGCTTGATGTTTTATTCAGCGACTTAGCCCCACGCTTTAAAGATCGTAATGGTGGTTATACCCGTATTTTAAAACTCGGCAATCGCCGTGGTGATAATGCACCGATTGTTTTACTTGAATTCGTTGAGTAATTACAAACGATAAACAAAACAATAAACCTCTTCTGAAACATTAAGAAGAGGTTTTTTGCTAAAAGTGTGTTAAAAGTTAAATTATAAAGTATAATTTATATGAGGTTAACATTATGCAACGGAATAAAATTAACTTAAGTGTAAATATTACGACAAGCGCCGCGCTTATTTTAATCGGTGCTTCACTCGTTAAATACCAAAGTGGTTTAATTAGTATCCTTATTTTTGTAATTGGGATTTTTCTTGGAATTATTGGTTTTATTGAATTAGTAAACTTTATTGCCCAACATCACGGTCCGAAGAAACTAGTAGATGTATTATTAAGCGTTCTTTTTATTATTGCCGGTATTTTAATTGCAATATTTAATGAAAGTCTTGCCGTTTTTTCATTAATTGTTGTTGGATTACTACTTATTGCTTTTGGTGTTTTTGATTTGGTGAAATTTATTCGCTTTAAATGGCGGCTTGATTTAGTGTATGCCATTATTCACTTAGGACTTGGCGTCCTCGTCGTCGTTAGTCATATTTTTTCAACTAACAACGAGCTTTTACTTATACTTGGTTATGCAATGATTAGCTTAGGTGGCTTAATTATTGTGTTAGATACGTTTTAAAATGCAGCAATACAAATATTTGATTTTTGATTTAGACGGCACACTACTGGATACTGTGCCGCTTTTACTTTACAATCTAAATTTAACGTTTAAAAGTTTAAATTTAACTGGTGATTTTTCCCTTAGTGAAATGATGTCGTTTATTGGTAGCGGGAAGGAAGAGCAAATTAATCGCGCTCTTCGCGCCCGCAATTACGATATCGCTACGCATTTTGCTGCTGTAAATGAGTTATTAACGTATCACTACGATCGTAACGTTACAAGCAACACAACACCGTTTCCCGAAGTTAATAAAACGTTAGAAGTACTTAAAGCGCATAAGTGCAAACTTTATATTGCTACAAACAAACCTGAACATATCGCCCGGCCTATTGTTACACATTTTTTTGGTGAAACATTTATTGATGTCCGTGGTGATTTAGGGGACGGTCTTATTAAACCGCAGCCGGAATTTTTAAGTGCGTTTATCGTAAAACACAACATAAACGCTCTAGAAACACTATATATCGGCGACAGCACTGTCGACTATTTAACAGCAAAAAACGCAGGAATTCCGTTTGTGTTAGTAAGTCATGGCTACGATAAGCCCCTTTTACAAAGTGTTCCCGAAAACGTAATGCTCATTACGAACTTTAGTGAAATTATAAAAATTGCAGGATTTACTTCTCAAGCGGGCGAATAAGCCGAATTATGGTAAAATTATTATTATGAAAATGTCCGAAATTTATGTGTATAACTCGCTAAGTGAACAAAAAGAACTTTTTGTGCCGCTCACACCGGGGCATGTCGATATTTATGTATGCGGTCCGACGGTATATGATTATGTTCATGTTGGGAATATGCGACCCGTCATTGTTTTTGATACGTTACGACGTTTTTTAATGTATCGCGGTTATACCGTTAAGTTCGTAAGCAATTACACTGATGTTGATGACAAAATTATTGCTAAGGCAATTAGTGAACAAAAAGATGTTGCCCAAATAAGCGCGAAGTATATTAAGATTTTTGAAGATAATTTACAAAATGTAAACGCACTCTTGCCCGATAACACACCGCGTGCGACGACATTTGTTGTGAAGATGATCGCGTTCATTAATGATTTGATACAAAAAGGCTTTGCCTACGAAAAAGATGGCGACGTTTATTTTCGTGTTACAAAAGTTGCAGAATACGGTAAACTCGCGAACATAACGTTAGATGAATTGTTAGTAGGTGCGCGTATTCAAGAAAACATCAACAAAGAAAACCCTGCTGATTTCCTTTTATGGAAAAAAAGCAAAGACGCGTTACGATGGGATGCACCGTGGAGTAGTGGCCGTCCTGGTTGGCATACGGAATGTGTTGTGATGATTAACGAAGTATTCGAAAAAGCTTTAATTGATATTCATGGCGGTGGCTTTGATTTAAAGTTCCCTCATCATGAAAACGAAATTGCTCAAGCACGGGCACATAGTGATTCACAACTTGCAAATTACTGGATGCATAATGGTTTTGTTAATTTAAATAATGAAAAAATGGCAAAATCGACAGGAAATATTATTACTGCACAACAATTTATTGAACAATATGGTGGTGAAGTTTTACGTTTATTATTATTAAATACGCATTATCGTGCGCCCGTTAATTTAACAGATGAAGTTATTAGAAACACGGTAAATGAACTAACAAAATTAAAGCGTGCGCTAACAAATACAGCGTTGTTTTTACCATTAAAACAAGGTGAAATAACTAGTGAAAGTAATAATATTAAACTATTTAATGCTGCGCTTGCTGATGATCTGAATACTCCAAATGCCCTTACCGTTCTTTATGACGTAGTTAGACAAATAAACGTTGCCGTACGACAAAAAAACGTTGAAGAAACGCAACATTTAATCATCGATATTTTACTGATTCTCGATGTTTTAGGGCTCGATTTTATTGTTCCTATAGTCAGTGAAAAAGATAGAGAATTATACAAACAATATGAACAAGCGCGCGCACAAAAAGACTATGAAAAGAGTGACAAAATTAGAGAAATGCTTGTCGAAAAAGGACTGATTTGACGTGTTTTATAAACTAAATAGTATGCAATACAGCTATGGAAAAAACAATGTTCTAGCGTGTTTAAAAGCCGGTACAGTTACAAAAATTTATTTACAAGAAGGCTTTAATGATGATAAAATAGCCGCATATTGCCGCAAAAACAACGTAAAAACAACAATTTTAACAAAAAAAGCAATGAACGAATTAATTAGCGCGAACCATCAAGGGGTGATTGCCGAAGTGAGCGAATTTAAGTATGCTACTTTGGATATATTACTTCTGCAAGCTCGCAAAGCCCAAAACCCACTTTTTCTTATTCTAGATGAGATTACTGACCCGCATAATTTCGGTGCAATAATCCGCAGTGCAGAGGCGTTTGGTGTCTTTGCTATTATTATTAAAAAAGATCGTCAAGTCGGTGTTAACACCACGGTTATGAAAGTCGCCACTGGCGCCCATAATAATGTTGCAATTGCCCGAGTTGCAAATTTAAATATTGCCATTGATAAACTTAAAAAGAACGGCTTTTGGATTGTCGGAACAACATTAGAAGCACAACAAACTATTGATGAATTGAAATACGACTTCAATGTTGCTTTAGTTGTGGGCAGTGAAGGTAAGGGTATAGGTAAACTTATCCGCGAAAAATGTGATTTTTTAGTCCGCATCCCAATGCTTGGAGAAGTTAACTCGCTTAACGTTAGTGTTGCTACGGGAATATTTCTTGCAAAAATTCGGGAAAAACAATTGTATCTATAAATGTAGATAGAAAGGATTGTTTAAATATGAACAAAAAACCGCTACGTTTTTCCAATGAAGAAGCTCTGCTTGTTCTTGCTTCTGGTAATCCGGAAGCCTTCTCAATTGTGCTAGGTAATTTTAGCAACTTTTTTAGAAAGTACATCGGACGTATTTTGGCGACGTCAAATGCAGTAATTATCGATTACGATGACCTCGAAATGATTGCACAACGTGCTTTTTTCGTCGCAATCAAAAACTACAAAATGCATCATGCGCCGTTTGCTGCTTTCTCAAAAACGATTATTCAAAACGCATTAATGAATGCTGTTACCCAGCAACAAACTCCGACCGCAATGATGACAAACAATGCACAAAGTTTAGATGCGCCTGTCTTTGAAGACAACTCATCACTACTAATGGGTGACATTGTCGGTCAAACCGATCCTTATTCGGATAAACAATCAGAATCACGTGCATCAGTGGATCATATCGGTGATTTATCGTTAGTAAACCTTACAAAAATGGAAATAAATGTCGTTGTCGAACGCCTAAAAGGTTATACGTACGAGGAAATTGCTAGTAAGTTTGGTTTAAAACGGCGCGAAGTTACAGCAATCATGGAATCGATCCGTCGGAAATTTATCGAAGCTGGCATGTAGTTTTCACTTCAATTTCATTGCACTCTATTAGCATGCGTGCTATTATAATTTTACTATTGCTTAAAAAGGAGTATAATAGATGCGGAAAAAGGTAATTTTAATTTGCGAGGTATGTTTCTCACGAAACTATACAACCTCAATAAATAAAGCGGTGCAAACCGAAAGATTCCAATTAAAAAAATACTGTCCAAAGTGTAATAAAATGACGTTGCATAAAGAAAGTCGGTGAGGTGAATTATGGGATTACGTAAATACAGTCAAGAAGTTGTCAAAGAAGCAAAACGGGTAAGATGGCCAAAACGGGAAGTATTATTCCCGACGATTTTTGTCGTTCTTATCATTACATTTTTTGCCGCCCTTGTTTTGTTTGTGGAAGATATCGCTGCAGCTAAGCTGCTTGGTGAAATTGAACGTGTTTTCCAAGGCTTTAATATTTAGGGTGGGTGCGAATTATGAGTAAAAGAAAAAGTGATATGTTTAATGAACGGGAAGTAAAATGGTACGTTGTTACAACGCAATCAGGTTACGAGAACACCGCAAAGCAAAACATTCTAAAACGAATTGAACCAACTAATTTAAAAGACACGGTCCGCCAAATTATCGTTGCGGAAATTGAAGAAGAAGTTTTGAACGCGAAAAACGAAACAGTTTTAAAAAAGAAAAACTTATATCCCGGCAACATTTTTGTTGAAATGATTATGAACGATGAAATGTGGTTTGTTATTCGTAACACACCAGGCGTCACGGGTTTTATTGGTTCAAGTGGCCGCGGTGCAAAACCGTTCCCAGTTGATTATGAAGACATTGAACCGATTTTAAAACGACTTGGTCACATCGATAAGAAAATGTATGACCGCTACGGTGTTGGCGATTTTGTGCGTGTGATTGACGGACCGCTTGTTGGCACCGAAGGACGCATTATTACACTTGATCGCGAAAGCGGAAAAGTACAAATCGAAGCAACTTTCTTTGGCCGCGTTACAACCGCTGATATTGATTTTGCGCTTATCGAACGAGTTGATTATTAATTACAAATTAATTATAATTATATGAACCTAGATTCATAAAAAATGACAAATCTAGGTTTTTTATTAGCCAAAAACAACATTCTTATAAGAAAAAACAGGCGTATAATGCAATTAAATCGTAAATAGGTACTTTTCCTTCAATTTGCTATTGCCTTTCGTTATACATTAATGTATAATTACCTGCGTAACACTTACACGCGTATATGTTACACGCTTGTGGCGGGAAGAGAAAACTTCCATACCACAGCACGGACGAAAAACTTATATAAGGAGGAATGTCACGTGAGTAAAAAAATCGCAAAAGTCGTTAAACTCGAACTTATTGGCGGTGAAGCAAAACCCGGACCTAAATTAGCGTCAGTTGGTGTTGTTATGCCGAAATTTTGTACAGACTTTAACGCACGTACTGCTGACCGTCGTGGTGAAGTAGTTCCTGTAATCATTACCGCTTATGAAGATAAGTCGCATGATTTTGAACTTAAAACAACACCAACGAGCATTTTGCTTAAACGCGCAGCCGGCAACATTGAAAAAGGTTCAGACACACCGAAATCAAAAAAAGTTGGAAAAATTACCCGCGCTCAACTACAAGAAATCGCTGAATACAAGTTGCCAGACCTTAACGCTAATGACTTAGAAAGTGCCATGCGCATTATCGAAGGTAGCGCCCGAAATATGGGAATCGAGGTCAAAGACTAGTGGTAGAGCACCCACTCGTTATAACCACAAAGGAGGAAAAAAATGAAGAGAGGTAAAAAGTACAACGAAGCATTAAAGCTTATTGATCGTGAAAAGCTTTACACGATTGAAGAAGCAGTTGCGCTCGTTAAACAAACATCAACTGTAAAGTTCGATGCCACAATTGACGTCTCGTTCCGCCTAAACGTTGATCCGCGTCATGCTGACCAACAAATTAGGGGCACACTCGTGTTACCACATGGTAACGGAAAAGTAAAACGTGTTCTTGCTATTACGAAAGCACCAGAAGCAGCACTTGCCGCTGGCGCCGACTTCGCAGGTAGCAGCGACATGATTGAAAAAATCCAAAAAGAAAACTGGTTTGACTACGATGTCATCGTCGCCACACCAGACATGATGGGTGAACTAGGTAGATTGGGTAGATTACTTGGTCCCAAAGGCTTAATGCCAAATCCAAAAGTAGGTACAGTCAGTGCTGACTTAGACAAAGCTATTGGTGAAATCAAAGCTGGTAAAGTTGAATACCGGGTTGACCGTGAAGCAAACATGCATATTTGTATCGGTCGCGTTAGCTTTGAAGACGCAAAACTTGTCGACAACTTAACCGCACTAACGGAACGGATTCTCCGTGTTCGTCCAGCTGTAGTTAAAGGTACTTACATTAAAAATGCTGTGATCCATACAACGATGGGTCCATCGATCCGCTTCACATTTACGGGTCGTTAAAATTAGAATGCTAGCAATAACCGAAGAAAACAACGGCGTAAATGCTTAATTATGTTGTCGAGGTAAGGATAAAAAATTATCTAACGCTAAAAGCGTCCTTAAGGATATTGTAGCCTCAATCACAAAATAACTTGAAGGAGGACGACAAATGAACGAAAAAAACATTGATGTAAAACGCGCAATCGTTGATGAAGTTGCATCACGTGTTGACAAAAGTGCGGGCACAGTCTTATTTGAATATCGCGGCCTTAGTGTTGCCGAAATGACTGACCTGCGCCGTAAACTACGCGAAGTTGGTGCTGAACTAGCAATTTACAAAAACACCCTTGTTAATCGTGCAGTCACAAAGCTTGGTAAAGACGAGTTAGTAGAACACTTAACTGGTCCAAACGCACTGCTCTTTAGTGAAGACTTAACGTCAGGCGCTAAAGTGCTCACACGTTTTGCACGGTTCCATGGCGAAGTTGTCATTAAAGCAGGAATCTTTGAAGACCGCATCGTTGACGCCGCCGGTGTTCGTACAATTGCGCGATTACCAGATCGCGATGGCATGCTTAGCATGTTCTTATCAGTGCTTAATGCACCGATTCAAAAATTTGCCGCAACAGTTAAAGCGGTTGCCGAAAAACAATAAAACATCTTAAGGAGGAAACAAAATTATGGCAAAATTAACAATTGATCAAATCATTGCTGCATTAGAAGAAATGACAGTATTAGAATTAAACGACTTAGTCAAAGCAGTTGAAGACAAATTTGGTGTCACTGCCGCGGTTGCCGCAGCAGGCCCAGCAGTTGAAGAAGAAGGTCCAGTCGATAAAGGACCATCAGAGGTAGACTTAGTCTTAACTTCATTTGGCCAAAGTAAAGTTAAAGTTATTAAAGCAGTCCAAGCAATTACCGGCTTAGGTTTAATGGATGCGAAAAAACTCGTTGACGGTGCACCAGTTACCGTTAAAGAAAAAATTTCACCCGTTGAAGCTGAAGAACACAAGAAAGCACTTGTCGAAGCCGGAGCAGAAGTTGAAATTAAATAACTTAGTTAAACAAAACGTGCAAGACCCACAATCTTTTTGTGGGTTTTCGCACATTTAAAAGGGAGCTAAAATTGGCCCATTACTACGAAAACGACCCGGCGCTTAAAAGTGCGCAAAAAACGTTGAACTATGTTCAAAACGGGGATAAATTCGTGTTCACAACTGATCTAGGTGTGTTTAGTAATAAAGCACTCGATTACGGTTCGACATTACTCATTCGTGAAGTAATGAAGCGCTACGATGAAGGCGACATTCTCGATGTTGGTTGTGGTTATGGGTTTATTGGCATTGTGCTCGCACGTAATTATACACGCGCGCACGTATCGATGGTCGATATTAACGAACGAGCAGTAAGTCTTGCAAACATTAATATCGCCGCTAATAACATTAGTAACGCCGAAGCACTTGTAAGTGATGGTTACGCTAATGTTGTGAAGAAATACCGTTATATCGTCATTAATCCGCCGATTCGTGCTGGTAAACAAGTATATTACCCGCTTCTAGCCGGCGCTAAAGACTATTTAACGAAAGACGGCACGCTAATGTTCGTCATCAAAAAGCAGCACGGTGCAAAAAGCGCCGCAAAGTTCGTAAGTGAAACGTATGGTAACTGTACGCTTCTACAAAAAGACAGTGGTTACTATGTATATGCTGCACTTAGCAATTAAAAAGAAGAGAGGCATTTATGAAAAATATTAAACTTCCAGAAAAACGTCTCCACAACGATCGCATAGACTATAGCAAAATCAGTGGCACCCTCGATTTACCAAATCTCGTTGAAATCCAAATTGATTCGTACAATTGGTTTAAAAACGAAGGTATTCGTGAAGTTTTAAGTGAAGTGTTTCCGATTAAATCGTATAGTGGTGATATCACTATTGGTTTTGTTGGTTACTACTTTGATCCCCCGAAATACAACTATTTAGAGTGTAAAAAGCGGGGTCATACGTATAGTGCGCCACTTAAAGTAAAACTCAGTTTAACACTTGAAGATACAGGTGAAGTAAAAGAAAGTCCAATTTTCATGGGCGACATCCCGTTAATGACGGATACAGGCACGTTTGTTGTAAACGGTGCCGAACGCGTTATTGTGAGCCAAATTGTCCGCTCACCCGGCGCATACATGTCGCGCACGCTCGAGCCAAAATCAGGCCGTTACATTTATAACGCTGATTTAAACCCAACACGGGGCACATGGCTTAAGTTTGAAAATGATGCAAAAAACATTTTAAGTGTTCGCATTGACCAACAACGGAAAATGCACGCAACTCTTCTTTTAAAAGCATTAGGTTTTACCGACTACGAACAAACACTGAAACTATTTGACGTAAAACCAGTAACAAAATCGAAAAAAGTAAAAATGGCGGAAGAAGAATTAACCGCACTTGAACTTACATTACGTAAAGACGAAGATGTTCAAGGTGAACTCCAAGCACTTTACGAAATCTTCCGTAAATTAAAACCAGGCGAACCGATGAGTGATGAAGGTGTTAAAAACCATCTATATCAAAAATTCTTCGATCCTAAACGATATGACTTAGGTAAAGCCGGACGGTTTAAATTTAATAAAAAACTTGGAATTTACGAACGGCTTGAAGGTGTAACTATTGCCGAAAACTTAGTAAGCGCTGATGGTGAAGTAGTTTACGCAAAAGATACATATATCGGTAAAAAAGAAATCGACAACTTAAAAGCACAAAAGTTTTTTGAAAACGGTGCGCACCTTAAAGCACTTAAAATTAATGTTGATTTAGATTCATACAACAAAGTAAATATCGTTAGTGTATACACAAACGAAGACAAAACCGATGTCATTAACATTATCGGTACGGATTTAAACATTAACGAAAAACGCGTCACAATTAGTGATATCGTTGCCGTCTTTAGTTACTTTATGAACATTCAGTTCGGTATTGGTAACTTAGATGACATCGACCACTTAAGTAACCGTCGTATCCGTCCAGTTGGCGAACTTATTCAAAATCAGTTCCGCGTTGGCCTTAGCAAAATGGTCAAAGCAATGCGCGACAGTACGTCAATTACCGATACGGACACAATTACACCGCAAAAGCTCGTGAACACACGTCACGTTAGTACGGCAATCCGTGATTTCTTTGCGATGAGTCAACTCTCGCAATTCATGGATCAAGTTAATCCACTTGCCGAACTTACGAATAAACGCCGCATTAGTGCGCTAGGTCCAGGCGGCCTTACGCGCGACCGTGCTAGTTTTGACGTTCGTGACGTTCACCACTCGCATTACGGCCGGATTTGCCCGGTTGAAACTCCCGAAGGACAAAACATTGGACTTATTAATAACCTTGCAAGTTACGCCAAAGTAAACGAGTTTGGTTTTATTGAAACACCGTACCGCCGTGTGCTTAAACCGTTTGGTAAAGTTACGGAAGAAACCGTGTATTTAGATGCCGAAAGCGAACGGGAATACGTTATTGCCGAAGCAAACGTTGAAGTTGATGAAAATGGTGTTATTTTAACACAAGATATTATCGCTCGTCTCGACGGTGTTAATATTTTAGTAAGCCCCGAAAAAGTTGACTTTATTGACGTTTCGCCAAAACAAATCGTTAGTATCGCCGCTGCGTCAATTCCGTTTTTGGAAAATGACGACGCGATGCGTGCCCTCATGGGTGCAAACATGCAACGGCAAGCACTACCACTTATCGTTCCGGAAGCTCCACTTGTGGGAACCGGACTTGAAACGAAAATCGCCCATGACTCGGGTGCCGCAATCGTTGCGCGCGCCGACGGTCTTGTAACATTCGTTGATAGCACGAAAATTGTTGTAAAAGAAAAAGATGAAGAGTACACATACTTACTCCAAAAGTTTGCCCGTAGCAACCAAGGTACGTGTTTTAACCAAATTCCCCTTGTGCAAAAAGGTCACAAAATCGAAAAAGGCGAATTGCTCGCTGATGGTCCGTCAATGGAAAACGGCGAACTTGCGCTTGGACGTAACGTTACAATTGCCTTTATGACATGGGAAGGTTACAACTTTGAAGACGCGGTTATAATGAGTGACCGGCTTGTAAAAGATGATGTTTATACATCGATTCATATTGAAGAATATAAAATTGAAGCACGGAAAATTAAAACAGTTGAAGAGCGGATTACACGCGACTTACCCGAAAACATTAGCGAAAGTGTTAAAGCTTTCCTTGATGACAATGGTATTATTATTCCGGGCTCTGAAGTAAAAGAAGGCGACATTTTAGTTGGTCGTGTTACGCCAAAAGGACAACGCGAATTAAGTGCGGAAGACCGCCTTATTCACACGATCTTTAATGAACGCGTAAAAGATGTTAAAGATACATCACTGCGTGTCCCCCATGGTGGTGGCGGTACTGTTATTGACGTACGCGTATTCCGTCGCTCAGAGGGAGACGAACTAGGACCAAACGTTGAAGTTAGCGTTAGTGTCTTCGTTGCCCAAAAACGCAAAATTAGTGAAGGTGACAAAATGAGCGGACGCCACGGTAACAAAGGTGTTATTTCGCTTATTCTTCCTGAAGCTGATATGCCGTTTATGGAAGATGGCACCCCAATTGATATTATGCTTAACCCACTTGGTGTTCCGAGCCGGATGAACATTGGGCAAATTCTTGAAATGCACTTAGGGATGGCGCTCAAAAAACTTAACTTAAAAATCGCCACACCTGTCTTTGACGGTATTAGCAACGACGAAATCTTTGAATTAATGCGCGCTGCCGATATGAAGGAAGATGGCAAAGAAGTGCTTTATGACGGCCGCACCGGTGAACGCTTTGACGAACGTATCAGTGTCGGTGTTATGTACTTAATTAAACTCGTCCACATGGTTGACGATAAATTACACGCACGCGCGACTGGGCCTTATAGCTTAGTTACGCAACAACCACTTGGTGGTAAAGCTCAAAACGGTGGTCAACGGTTTGGGGAAATGGAAGTTTGGGCGCTTGAAGCGTATGGCGCCGCAAACATTCTCCAAGAAATCTTAACGGTTAAAAGTGATGATCGTGTCGGCCGTAAACGGACGTACGAATCAATTATTAAAGGCTATGATTTCCCAGAACCAGGTATCCCGGAAGCGTTTAAAGTATTAACGCGCGAACTCCAAGGGCTTGCAATTGACGTTGAACTGCGTGATCAAGCTGGAGAAATTATCGACCTTGATGTACTTGCGGAAAAACAAGATGCAGATATTCGTCGCAGTCGCCGTAATACGTATATTAAACATGAAGATGAAGAACAAGTTGATGAAGACGAAACTTCAATCACATACGGTGGTCTTGAAGAAAATGAAAGTGAGGAACAATAATGTCACGCAAAAATACATTTAACATTAACGACTTAGCGAGTGTGCAAATCGGTTTAGCCTCACCCGAGAAAATTCGCGAATGGTCACATGGTGAAATTTTAAAACCAGAAACAATTAACTATCGTAGTCAAAAACCCGAACGCACAGGACTTTTCTGTGAAGTTATTTTTGGGCCAAGTAAAGACTATGAGTGTCACTGCGGTAAGTACCGCAAAATCCGCTTCAAAGGCACAGTTTGTGAAAAGTGTGGCGTTGAAGTTATGTCGAAGTACGTTCGCCGTGAACGGATGGGGCATATTGAACTTGCAAGTCCTTGTACACATATTTGGTACTTAAAAGGAACCCCGTCACGCCTTGCGTTCCTCCTTGACATCCCCGCGAAACAACTTGAAGAAATTATTTACTTTATTTCGCACGTTGTCCTTGATCCGGGCTCAAGCAAAGCGCTTTATTATAAGCAGTTTATTGATGATGCCTCAGGGCGACAAATTTTCGCAGAAGCAATTAAAGAAATTCAAGAAAGTATGGATGACAAAGATAGCTTTGAATATGCGAAAAGTATGGAGCTTCTTGATCGTCTTGAAAGCTCAACATTCGACTTTAGTGCAACAAGCCGTTTTATTAGTAAATATACGGGCGCGCGCTTTGGTGAAGGCGCAGAAGCAATTAAACAACTTCTAAAAGAAGTTGATTTAGATAAAGAATACGAATTAGTTAGTGAAGCACTCCGTACGGAAAGCAAAAATAAAGAAGCACGTTCCTTAAAACGGCTCGAAATTATTGAAGCATTCCGCAAAAGCGGTAACAAACCGGAATGGATGGTGCTCGACGTAATTCCGGTGATTCCGCCTGACTTACGGCCAATGCTCCAACTTGACGGTGGTCGCTACGCTAATAGTGATATTAATGATCTTTATCGTCGTGTAATTACGCGTAATAACCGCTACAAACAACTCGTGCAAATGAACGCACCAAAAGTTATTTTAATGAACGGCCGCCGTGTGCTTCAACAAGCAGTGGACACCTTAATTGATAACGGTCGTCGTGGTAAACCAGTTACCGGTACGAACAAACGTCCACTCAAGTCGCTTAGTGCTGCACTTAAAGGTAAACAAGGACGGTTCCGTCATAATTTACTTGGAAAACGTGTTGACTATAGTGGCCGCAGTGTTATTGCGGTTGGTCCGGAACTTAAAATGTATGAATGCGGTATCCCGCGCGAAATGGCGATTCAATTATTCCGCCCATTTATCGCTGCCGAACTTATTAAACGTGAAGGTACAAATATTACAAACCATACACAAGCTGACCGTGTTATTGATAACCATGATGAAATTGTTTACGACATCATTGAAGAAATTATCGATGACCATCCAGTTTTACTTAACCGCGCACCAACGCTCCACCGACTTGGTATCCAAGCATTTAAACCAGTGTTAGTTAGTGGTCGCGCAATTCGCTTGCACCCACTTGTTTGTGCCGGCTTTAACGCTGACTTTGACGGCGACCAAATGGCCGTTCACGTCCCGCTTTCACTGGCGGCTAAAGAAGAAGCACTGAACTTAATGCTTGCAAGTAAAAACATTCTTGGGCCAAAAGATGGCAAACCGATTGCCGCACCAAGCCAAGATATGGTGATTGGTAACTACTTCTTAACGCAAGAAGAAAGTAGTGTTGACTTTAAAAAACGTGCTGAAGAAGCACGGAGTTATGGCGACGTTAAAGGTGCGCTCAAGTTTGAAGAGTTTGCAAATGCTGAAGGTAAAGTATTCAGTTCAATTAGCGAAATTTTCCGTGCGCTTGAAACGAACCAAGTTCACTTACACAACCGTATTGCCATTCGGGGACAGGCGCTTAAAAAGAAAACATTCACGGGCGAAATGAATAAATCATACGTCGTTACAACCGTTGGTAAAGTTATTTTTAACTCAATTTTCCCAACCGACTTCCCGTTTATTAACGAACCGGATTCAACCTCGCTCCAACATAACCCGACAAGCAACTTTGTCCCGCTTGGTACAAATATTAAAGAACACATTAGTAATGCACCGCTCCGGCGGCCAATTGGCCAAGATTTCCTTGGACAAATTATTAATGAAGTGTTTAAACGTTACAAAACAACGAAAACAAGTGCGATTCTTGATAAAATCAAAGACCACGGTTTCACATATGCAACGAAATCAGGTTTAACTGTTTCCCTTGCCGACATTACACCGGTTTACGGTAAAAATGAATTAATTGAAGCTGGGGACGAAAAAGTTAAGAAAACAAATGCGCTTGCCCAACGTGGGTACACAAGTGAAGAAGAACGCTACAGCGAAGTTATTAGTATTTGGCAAGGCGTGCGGAATGAAGTTGAAACAAAACTTAAAGAACAATTTATGTTAGACCGCCGCAACCCGCTCTACATTATGTACGACTCGGGTGCGCGTGGTAAAATCACGAACTTCGTCCAACTTAAAGGAATGCGCGGCCTTATGGCAAGTCCGCGTGGGGGCGAAATTGAAATTCCGATTAAATCAAGTTTCCGCGAAGGTATTAGTGTTAGTGAATTCTTTATCGCTAGTCACGGTTCCCGTAAAGGTGGGGCCGACACGGCGATTAAAACAGCAGACTCAGGTTACTTAACGCGTAAACTCGTTGACGTTGCGCAAGATGTGATCGTCACTGAAGAAGATTGTGGCAGTGATCACGGCTTCGTCGTTAGCGCGATTAAGAGCCGCGAAGACAACACCGTCATCGTCCCGCTTGGTGACCGCATTCGTGGTCGTTTCACCGTTAGTGACATTGTCCATCCCGAAAGTGGCGAAGTTATCGTTGAAGCAAACACGCTCATTAACGAAGGTTTAGCCGAGTATATCGATAAAGCTGGTGTAAGTGAAGTCGAAATCCGCAGTCTCTTTGGCTGTGAAGCAAAACGCGGTGTTTGTACACATTGTTACGGTGTTAACCTTGCAACAGGTGAACGCGTTCAAGTTGGTGAAGCGGTCGGCATTATGGCTGCGCAATCAATTGGTGAACCAGGAACACAATTAACGATGCGGACGTTCCACAGTGGTGGTGTTGCCCAAGCTGAAGACGTGACGCAAGGCTTACCGCGTGTTCAAGAACTTTTCGAAAGTCGTAATCCGAAAGGCCGTGCGAAAATTACGGAAATCACCGGTACAGTTACGCAAATTGAAGAAGTCGAAAACCGTCGTTACAACATTACGGTTGCTAATGAACTAGAAGAACGTGTCACGCTTACTGAATACGGTCAAAAATTACGTGTTAAAGAAGGCGACGTTATTAAGAGCGGTAGCAGACTTACCGAAGGAACAATTTTCCCACGTGAGCTACTTGCTGTAAGTGACGTGACGACTGTGCAAAACTATTTACTCAACGAAGTCCAAAAAGTTTACCGCACAAGTGCAAGTGTCCGCATTGACGACAAACACTTAGAAGTTATCGTTAAACAAATGTTAAACCGTGTTTTAGTTATTGATGGCGGTGATACAAACTTATTACCAGGTGCTCGTGTGACAACGGTACAATTTAGTGATGCGAATAAATACGCACTCGCGAACGGACTACGTCCGGCAGTGGCAAAACCACTAATTCTTGGGATTACGAAAGCCGCGCTTGCTAGCGATTCATTCTTAAGTGCTGCAAGTTTCCAAGAAACAACGCGCATTTTAACTGACGCTGTTGTTAAAGGACGCATTGACACACTTCAAGGCTTAAAAGAAAACGTTATTACGGGCCGCATTATTCCGGCTGGACGTGGTTTATTAAGTGAAGAAGAACAAGCTGAACTTGTAAAAGATTTCACTGTCGCTGATGCACTTGCTAAAATCGAAGCAGATTACGAAGACGATTTACTTTAATCGCCCGTAATTTTGCTAAGCAACCGGTTACATTATTAAAATTGTAGTATTTTACTGAAAATAAGACTATAGTCTTTTATACTATATATAACGGTATAGAAAGTAGGAAGTAAAGATGAAAAACATTAAAATGAAAGTTGGATTAATCGCACTTACAGCAATGCTTGTTACAAGCTGTGACTTGTTTGGCGGTTTTTTCACAAAAGAAAAATACGCAAAAATTGAAAAAGGGTCAAATTACAGCAATCGCGCCATTGATGAAGCAATTGAAATGACCGCGCTTGATTCAGTTGGCGACCAAAAACTACTTGTAGTGCCCGTTGTTTTCACGAATACAACAAACGCTGCTACACCAGAAAATCACGAAATGCTTGAACGTGTCTTTTTTGGCGAAAGTGATGAAACCGGCTGGGAATCTGTTGCTTCATATTACAACAAAAGTAGTTATGGCCGCTTAAAACTTACAGGTGAAGTTATGCCTTACTTTAATCTTGGCTATAGCACCTTTGATTTAGCGGATTATCCACTTGATGACACACAAGAAATTGGCAATGGTTACTATTGGGATCAAACGCACTACGTTATTGAAGATATTTATAATACGTACGGTGCCGAAAAATTTAAAGAATACGATCTTGATGGTGACGGTTTTGTTGACGCCCTTTGGATGGTTTACATGGCCGATATCGGCGCTGCCGGTAATGATAGCGATGTGTTCTGGGCATACAAGTTTTACTGGAGTCGCGAAGCTGATAAAAATAAACCAACACCAAACGCATATGCGTGGGCGAGTTATCGCTTTGCAACGGAAGGTGTTGGCTACACAGCCGCCAAACCTGATGCGCACACGTATATTCATGAAACGGGTCATATTTTAGGTTTGCCCGACTATTATGATTACGATACGGATGCGCGTTCAGGAATGCAACTTACGAATCCAACTGGCGGCCTCGATATGATGGCGTTTAACGTCGGTGATCATAATCCGTATTCAAAATATCGTTATAATTGGCTTGAACCTTACCGTTTTGAAGGTGATGTTGATATTCCCCTAAAACCATTTGCGACTTCAGGCGATACGATTTTAATTAAAAATGGCTGGAATGGTCACGCATATGACGAATATATTTTAATTGACTACTATACACCGACTGGTCTTAACGCAAAAGATAGTGAAGGCCGCGGGTATGAAACAAGCGGCAATAATAGCACGCGCAACTTTACCGTTCCTGGCGTCCGGATTTGGCACGTTGATTCACGGCTCTTGCGTTACTCGTTTACCGAAGAAGGTGATTTGATTTCCCGGATGTGGACGAATGAAATTTATGGCGACGATACTACATACACTGATGTTGGGCCAAGTAACACGGCCTCACGTAGTCGCGTACAATCGGGCGAATTTGGTGCTGCTAACAACAAATTGCTCCATTTAATGGATGCACAAGGTCGCACTGCTAAAGTTGGTAACTGGCTCCGTACAGGCACGGTTTCCGGTGATGATGCGCTTTTCCAAACAGGGATGATTATTGAAGCAGACGAATGGGGTACATATTTACAAAATGCCGAGCGCGAACCGTTATTTAATGACGGCACACCAGTTGGCTACAGCGTTGAAATCGGCGAAATGAATGAAAACGAAGTAATTATTAAAATTCGTACAGAAATTGTCTAGGTAATACATATATAAAACTATGAACAAAAAGAAAGTGGCATTATTAGTAAGCGGGTTACTTACATTAGTAAGTTGCCGTTACGATGCCACTTTTTTAAAGTTTGATGAAACGCCCTCGACAAGTTACGGTGAAGTGTATAATTACGAAGGCCATAGCCGCAAAGAAACGTACACGAAAAGTTATTATGATGTGCTGCGCAGCAATCCGAATAAAAAGTTTAAAGAACGTTCTTTAATTAGTAAAGGTGAACAAAACATCTTAGTTTTACCGGTACTTTTCCCAGATTACGCGATTACTAATTTTGATGAATCGGGCGGCAAAGACTCACTTATTCACTTACAAAATGCGTTTTTTGGTGTTCCTAAGCAAACTAGTTGGCATAGCGTTGCTAGTTATTATTATGCTTCAAGCTACGGGCAACTTTTATTAACGGGCGAAGTAGCGCCGTGGTACACGTTACCAGAAAGCTACAAAACAACGGAATTAAATGCGCGTGTTAGTCGCAGCGGTGATAAAGTTAAAGAAACGAGTGAAATTGTTAATTTAGCTGTCGCTAATTACGTAAATAATGGTGGTGTTTTACAAAACTTTGATAAGGATGCAGACGGCTATATTGATAGTGTCTACGTCGTGTACGGTTATCCGTATTTAGAAAACGCTGATAACAATATTTTTTGGGCGTTTGCAGCTTATTACCAAAGCGGAGATGGCACGGTTGAAGCACCGGTCGCAAATATGTATGCATGGAGTAGTTATGACTACTTAATGGTCAGTCGCACACAAAAACCAAATAGCCACACATTTATTCATGAAGTTGGCCATTTGCTTGGTTTAGTCGATTACTACAACACAAATTATGATGATGGTTACTCGCCTTTAGGTGGGTTTGATATGATGGATAATACGGTCGGTGATCATACAGCGTTTTCGAAAATGTTACTCGAATGGGTGTATCCAA
>CAZWRR010000006.1:0-21716 GCA_964635805.1 uncultured Staphylococcaceae bacterium | reverse complement strand
TTACCGAGGGCGACTTAAAGCATGAGCTAACGTTACACTTTGAAGGCGCCGCCCATCACACCCAAGTATTTTTAAACAATAAGCTAATCTTAGAAAACTTTGGTGGGTACATTCCCTTTAGTGCAATCATTACACCAAAATTAGGCAAGAATACATTAAAAGTTGTCGTCGATTCATCTGAAAACAAAAACATCCCCCCGTTTGGCGGTGTTGTCGACTATTTAGCGTTCGCGGGGCTTTACCGTGAAGTGTACTTAATTAAAAAACCACAGGAAAATGTCCGCGATATTACTGTTACGTACAACGATATTTTACATAACAACAATGTCGACATTGCGATAACGACAAACACAAACAAAGGTGAATTAGTGGTTGAGCTTTTAGATAACAAAGATAAAGTCATAAACAAAGAAAACGTTAAACTAAAAAGTGAAAACACCACACTAAGCGTTACGCTTAAAGATAAAGTGCTTTGGGAGTTAAGTAACCCATATTTATACAAAGTGCGCGTCACGTTTAACAGCGCAACGTACACTGAACGCTTTGGGTTACGCGATATACGCTTTACAAAAGAGGGGTTTTACTTAAACGGCAAACCGCTTAAACTAATGGGCTTAAACCGTCATCAAAGTTACCCGTATTTTGGCTACGCAATGCCAAGAGGCGCGCAGCATGAAGACGCGAGGCTTCTAAAAAACTTAGGTTTAAATATCGTTCGCACCGCTCATTATCCGCAAAGCAAACATTTTATTGAAGCATGCGACGAACTTGGGCTTTTAGTGTTTGAAGAAATACCAGGCTGGCAGCATATTGGTGACGAAGCGTGGCAAGAAGCGTCACTTGCAAATGTTAAAGCAATGATTAAACGCGACAAAAATCACCCATCAATCATTATGTGGGGTGTGCGCATTAATGAATCAAATGATAATGATGAGTTTTACCAAAAGACGAACGCATTCGCGCGCAAGCTCGACCCAACACGCCCCACAGGTGGTGTGCGGAACATGAGCAAATCAAACTTCTTTGAAGACGTGTATACGTATAACGACTTTGTCCATGAAGGATATAATATCGGTCTTTCACCAAAACGCAAAATAACAAAAACAAAATATCCATACTTAGTAACCGAATATAACGGCCATATGTTTCCGACAAAAATGTATGACAACGAAGCAAAACGTTTAGAACACGCAAAACGCCATTTAAACGTGATAAATAGCGCAAAAGCCCCCAATAACGGCATAAGTGGCGCGATTGGTTGGGTCTTTAGTGACTATCAAACGCATGAAGAGTTTGGTAGTGGCGACTTAATATGTCACCACGGTGTGCTTGATATTTACCGTAATCCCAAAACCGCAAGCTACGCCTACAAAGCTGAAGGCAGCAGTGACACTGTCTTCCACGTCAATAGCGACATGCATGTTGGTGAATATCCAAAAACATTATTAGAAGACGTATATGTTTTCACAAACGTCGACTATTTAAAACTATATCGTAATAACGAATACATTAAAACGTTTTATCCAAGTCGCAAAAAATACCCGCACTTAAAACATCCGCCGATTATTGTTGATGACTTTATTGGTGAGTTAATTGCAAAAAACGAAAACTTAAGTGTGCAAGACGGTGAACGCGCGAAAAAGATTTTAAAAGCTGTACAAAAGAACGGCACAAACTTCGCGCTTAAAACAAAAATAATGATTTTATACTTATTTAAGAAATATAAACTCACAATGGATGAAGGCGTTACACTTTTTTACAAATACTTAAGCAACTGGGGCAGCAAACAAGCTGATTTCCGTTTTGATGGCTACATTGACGATAAACTCGTTTCAACTGTCACGAAAAGTATTTATAAAACGTATAGTTATAACTTAGAAGCAGCGCGACCAACTCTTACTATTAGCGACACGTACGATGCGACACGCATTACAATTAAAAAAGTTGATCAAAATGGCAACACCGCGCACTATGCGTTTAATCCGGTTAATATTAAAGTAAGCAACTTAGAACTTATTGGCCCAAGTATCCAATCTTTAAATAGCGGCATCTTATCATTTTGGGTAAAAACAAAAGCAAAAGGCACGGGCTTAATCGAAGTAAGTGTCGAAAACAATAAATTAAAACTTGAATTGGAGGTCGAAGATGCTCGATAATAAAGAAAAAATTGCATTGCTTGACGGACTTGACGTGTGGCGACTTAAACATTTTAATAAACTAAAACACTTAATGGTTGCTGATGGCCCTCATGGCATGCGCAAGCAACTCATCCTTGGTGATAACTTAGGTATCAGCGGCAGTGAAGTTAGTGTCGCCTACCCAACCGCGAGCAACTTAGCAAGTAGTTTTAACAAAGATTTGGTGTATGAAATGGCACAGACACTTGCGCGCGACGCCAAGAGTCAAGGTATTGGCGTTGTGCTTGGTCCGGCCATTAATATTAAACGCAACCCGCTATGCGGCCGCAACTTTGAGTACTTTAGCGAAGACCCGTATCTTACCGGCGTGCTTGCCGCGGCGTACATTAAAGGAATGGAAGAGGTAGGCATCGGCACGTCCGTTAAGCATTTCTTTGCTAACAACCAAGAAAAATACCGCTTTTTAATTGATGCAGTTGTCGACGAACGGACACTGCACGAAATATATTTAAAAGCGTTTCGGATGGCAATTAATGAAAACCCAGCGACGGTAATGGCAAGTTACAATAAAATTAACGGAGTGCATGGCACGAATCATCCCGTGCTCCAAAATGTCCTGCGTGATAAATGGGGATATGATGGTGTTGTCGTAACTGACTGGGGTGCTGTTACGGACCGCGTTAGCGAACTAAGAGCGGGGCTTGATTTACAAATGCCCACAAGTTTTGGCTATCATAGTGACTTAATTGCAAGTGCTTTAAAAGAAGACCCAACACTACAAACGTATATTGATAAATCAAGTGAGCGTATTTTAAAGTTAATTGATAAGTATGGTGATCTTGAAGTTATTGAAGTTGATAAAGAAGCGCAACACGCTAAAGCTGTGCAGTTTGCCGAAGAAGGCTTAGTATTACTTGAAAACAAAGAACAAATCTTACCACTCGCAAAAACAGAAAATGTTGCGTTAATTGGGGGATTCATTGAAGAAATGCGCTATCAAGGCGGTGGCAGCTCCTACATTAATACGTACAAAGTGCCGCAAGTTAAAGACATTTATCAAAACTATTTCCCTAATGCAAAAGTTAGCAAAGGGTATCACTTAAACGATTTTGCTAATGATGAAAATTTAATTGCCGAAGCAAAACTAGTTGCGAAAGCAAGTGACAAAGTCATTCTGTTTATGGGACTACCCGAACGCTTAGAAACCGAAGGGCTTGATCGACAAAGTTTAAATCTTCCGCCAAATCAATTATATTTACTTGATGAACTTTTAAAAAATAATCAAAACGTTATTGTTGTCTTATTAACGGGCTCGGTTGTAAACGTTAGTTTTAAAGATCGTGTCAAGGGACTATTATTAAGTTACTTAGCAGGCGAAGGCTCAAGCGAAGCGCTTTTAAATACGCTTGGCGGCAAAAACAACCCGAGTGGTCGCTTACCAGAAACATGGATTAAAAACTTAGAAGACTTGCCGTTTAAATTAAATGATAATAATAACGCTGTGTATTATGAGGAAACGCTTTACGTTGGCTATCGCTATTTTAATACATTCGCGAAACCTGTGCATTATCCGTTTGGCTACGGTTTAAGTTACAGCGAAGTTCTGTATAGTGATTTTGACATAAAACAACATAAAGATCACGCGCTAATTACATTAAAACTAACGAACAAGAGTGGTATCGCAACGAAAGAAGTCGTGCAAGTTTACAGTAACATTACTAAATCACATACGTACCAAGCAAAAAAACAACTAGTCGCCTTTGCTAAAGTTAGTTTAAAACCAAGCGAAACAAAACAAGTCACGCTTAAAGTGCATTTTGATGAACTGCAAATGTACGACGTAAAAACGGGTGACTTTATCTTAGAAGAAAGTGTATATAACTTAATCGTTGCAAAAAACGTCGAAGAAGACATTAAAGCGTTTAAACTAAACATAAATGGCGTAAAACATAATATACAAAGAGAAGACTATGAAAACATTTATAAAGATTTAAGTTTTGAAGCAATAATGGGGCGACCGTTACCTCCAGAAAACATTACGTATCAAAAACCGTTTACACTAGAGTCACCGCTTGAAGCATTAAACGCCACATTCACTGGACGTCTTATCGTTAAATTCGCTTTAGCAGAAGCACTTAAAGAACTTAAAGACGCAGATAGCTGGGTTAGAGACAACATTAAAAATAGTTTAAACGAAACACCGCTGCGCTGTATTGCAGCTTTTGGCAGCGGCGCCCTTAATTACGAAATGGCGGAAGGGCTCGCGCTATTAGCTAACGGCCGCCTTTTCCGCGGTTTTAAACGGTTTAAACAAGGCACGAAAAAGTTAAAAGCCCAAATCGAAGCGCAACAATAAATTTATTTACGTATAGTTAACAACTATTTAATTATTTTTTCGGCTGGATACTTCCCATAAATACAAACTAGCAACGCTGCAATACGGCGAAAAGAGTTTACGATACTTTGCAAATATCTCTTTAGTTATTTCTTCATAACCATAAATTATTTTTAACCCGCGTTTTATTGCTAAGTCACCAAAACTAAAAATGTTTTGCCGTTCTAACGCAAAAAGCAGTGTCATCTCCGCTGTCCAACGACCAATACCTTTTACAGTAGTTAAAAGATGTATTACTTCCTCGTCACTTAATTGCGCTAATGTTTCTAAATTAATTTCGCCATTCGTAACTTTGACACTAAAGTCTTTAATATAACTAATTTTGCGACGTGATAAACCAAAACTTCTCAACTCTTCTTCATCAGCGTTTACAAATGTTAAGGCGTCAAATGACTCATAGTTTTCTCGTAATCGGCGCATAATGTTGTGCTGGACTGTTGTGGATATTTGTTGACCAATAATGCTTTGCACAATTGAAGCGAAAACATTTAGATTAACCGCACGTTTAATAATGCCGATTTCCTTAATAACATCTGCAAATTGTGCATCTTTGCTACTTAAATAATCAATTTCTTTTGCCCCGTAAGTAAAATATTTTGTATTCATAATTGCCTTATTCATTTTTATACATTTTTTTGTAAATTTAACTTAAAAAATTAATAAACGCTTTTTCACCAGCTTCGTCTTTTTTAAAGACCGCAGTATTAACTAAAATTTCTTTACAAACTTTCGTCACATACGTTTTAATTGCCTCATCGTAGTCATCAGTTTCACTTGCACTTAGTGTTTCGATTAAATGTTGAAGTTCACGCAAGTCGCTATGTTTTAAAACCTCTGCAGTTGGTGTTTTAGCGCTCAAAAGCGCGCTAATCTCTGCGAATTGCCGTTTAAGGCGCGCAGGTAAAATAAAGGTGCCCATTTGTTCAATTAAGCCAATACCTTCTTTTTTAATGCCGTGATACTGTGGGTGCACATGGAAGATTCCTTCGGGGAACGCTTCGTTCGTGCGGTTGTTACGTAAAATAATATACATGATATATTTCCGTTTTTCTTTAACGGCAATTGGCGTAATTGTATTGTGGCGTGTGCCGTTTGTCGCGCTTATAATGTTCAACGCCTCGTTATTATAACTTAACCACTTTTCGGTTATTTTACTCGCAGTTTCAAGCAATGTCTTTTTCGAACTTGCTTCAAGTTTAATAACACTGCTATACCAATCTAGTATTGATATTTTAATTTTGCTCATTGCTTTATGCTTAACAACGTATTTGTCGGCAGCGTTAAACATCGGCATAACTTTCGCCCCACCTTGAAAATGTTCATGATTTAAAATCGAACCACCCACAATTGGTAAGTCGGCGTTACTACCGACGAAGAAGTGGGGGAACTTATCAACAAAACTTAAAAGTTTACTTAATACACGTGGCGTAATTGTCATCGGTTTATGTTCTTCACTAATGACGATTGCGTGACGATCAAAATAAACGTAAGGCGAGTATTGTAAGTACCATGTTTCTTCGTCAAGTTTTACTGGTACGGCGCGTAACGTATGGCGTGCGTCCGTATAAGCGTTTCCGGCATAGCCAACGTTATCTAAACATAAGTGGCAGCTTGGATATTTATCTTCATCACTTGTTTGTAAAACTTTCGCAATTTGTTTATTATCTTTTTCCGGCTTTGCAAGGTTAATTGTTAAAACTAATTCATGGTTATCAATTGGGCGATGCCACACGATGTTATTATTAACTTGTTTTGTTTTAATGTAATTGTTAGCGACACCTAAGTTATATAAATAATCAGTTGCATTAGCCGCGTCTTCTTTGTATTTAGCTGCGAACGCGTTATTAATAACGCTGGGGATCGGTGTTAACATGCCAAGCACATCATTAATTAATACGTCGTGTTTGTCTTTGCTAAAACCCGCAGCGCTTAACCCAGCACGTAGTTCTTCGATTAATAAGTCGGGTGAAGTTTGACTTTTAATTTCGCTAATATTTATCGCCCCGCGATACGGCGCGGCTACATTAAATTTATTGAGTAATACATTGCGGTAATAATGAACGTCTTCAGGCGAAAGCGTTAAGCGCTCTTCCGCATATACAAGTATTTTTTCGATCGTTACGCTTAGCATAATAGTTCTCCTTACGTGTCATTTCACTATCGTTAACAGTATTTAATAACTTATTAAATAAACAACACATATTTCCTACCACTTATTTTAACATTTTCTATGCTTTATCAAGTTATAAGCAAACCTTAATAACAATAAGGGAGTGCTAAAACATAAAGCAAAGACGTAAATTCGTATAACTGCGTACGCTATATTGTTAAAACAGTCGTCGTGTTATTGTGTATTTCTTTAAAAACTTGATAAACTACAAATGGAACAAAAAGATGAAAAGAAGTAAATTAATTAAGAGAACAAAAAACAATTTCCGCAAAGCGTTTAAGCAAAAGCCTGCACAATTTTTCCAAAGTCCAGGTCGTATTGAACTAATTGGCAATCATCTTGACCATCAAGGTGGTAAAACAGTTAGTTTAACGATTGATCGCTACATTTATGCAGTAAGCAGTAAAACGCATGGCACTTCGATTAACGTTATTAATGATGGGCACGATTTACTTACAAAAGTTGCACTAAATATTAAGGGAGTTAATCCGAAAACACAAGGCATGTCCCGCGCTTTAATTGAAGGCGTAATCGTTTATTTTAAAAAGCATGGGTATAAAGTTGGTGCGCTAAATGTTAGTTTAGCCGCAGATTTACCCCAAGGCGCCGGCTTAAGTAGTAGCGCCGCGTATAGTGTGCTTTTTGCAAAACTTTTAAGCTTTTATTATAACGAAGACAGCATTAGTGAACTTGAGTTAGCAAAAGCTGCGCAGTACGCTGAGTCGGTTCATTTTGGTAAACCATGCGGCCTCCTTGATCAAGTGTCAATTGCCTTTGGTGGCCTTGTCTTTAGCGACTTTAAAGACGACCCACCGCATATTCGTAACTTTCACAAAAACTTACCAAAACTGCGTTTCTTTGTCGTTGATACGGGTGAAAGCCACGATAACTTAACGGCGCATTATGAAGCAATCCGCACGGATATGGCCGCAGTAAGCGCGCATTACAACGCAAAGCGGCTCCGTGAAGTTAATATAAACGCTTTTCAAGCTAGTCTTTTACGCGACGAAATAAAAGTAAGTAAGCGCGCCCTTAATCGTGTTAGCCATTATTTTAGAGAAATGCACCGGGTAACAAAGTTCCAACGTGCGTATCGCGCAGGTGACAATAGAGAGATGAAAAAGCTTGTGCAACAATCGGGCGAAAGCAGTGCTTACGTTTTAGAAAATTTAACGTATGAAGGTGATGTAAGTAAATTACTGTTTACACATTATGAAATATTAAAGAAAAAATTTGTGACGAAAGTGCTGGGGGGCGGATTCGCCGGTGCGCTCCTTGTTGTAACAAGGGAAAACGTTTTAGAGCGCGATATTATTAAACATTACCGCACGCATAAAGTAAAAGTACCAGCGATACATATAATGAATCCCGAACTAAACGGGACAAGATTCGTTGCCAATATTAAAAAATAAGTTTCTATATAATTCACATACTTAAGTGGTTAAAGTAGTACTTTAAAACGAAAAGCGTTCAATGCTAATTTGTTTCGAGGTCACACTATTGCTTTTTAAAATGTTATCAACCGCATTCATCATCGGCAGTGGTCCGCAGACCATGAACGTTGCGTCTTTATAATATTTATCGACTTTAATTGCTGCTAAGTATTCTGCACTTATATACCCAAAATGATGGGCGTTTACTTCTTCGGCGCTATAAAGCATGTGATACTTAAAGTTTGGAAGTTTTTGTTGCAGTGCTTTTAGTTCACTAACTAAAATTGTGTCACGTGCATATGAAAGCCCCCACACTAACGTGATTTCGCGGGTTGAGCTTGTCGCACTTAAATCGTTTAATATGCTTAAAATTGGAGTAATGCCTACACCGCCTGCTAGAAGGACGAGTGGAGTGGCGGCTGTTTTGTGTTGACGGGTAAAGAACGAACCATACGGACCTTCAAACGTTGCCGTGTCCCCGACAGCGAGTTCATCAAGTCGCGCTGTAAAGTCACCGGAGTTTTTAATAATTAGTTGTACTTCACCACTAGCGGTTGCGATGTTTGTAAACGAAAATGGGTGTGCCTCGCTACTTAACTTCGCTTTAATAAAGCGCACAAAGACGTATTGACCAGGGGTAAAAGTTATAATCTTTTTTGAGCGTGGCGTAAAAGTAAGCCGCCAGACTGTGTCATTTAATTTGTCAACACTTGTTAGTGTGTACTTTGGCAACAACTTATTCCGTACTTTGCCGCCAATATAAATTAAATAAGCAAGCGCAAGAAAACTAGCCGCAAGCGCAACTAAAACGACGTTTTCGCGCACAAACGCAAACGAAACCATATGCAGAAATACAAGCGGCACAGCAACTAAGCTAAGCCGGTGTAGTTTAAGACTAAAATCACGTTTTAAAAATTTCGCTTTAACTTTGCGTAAAAAAGCAACCTTATCACTAAAGATTGACGATAGCGCAAGTGAACCTGTAACATTTACGGAAATAAGTAATACAAGCGCCACAATACCAAGTGGCACTGAAAACGGCATTGTTGCAAATGTTTTATCCGCGAAAAATTCAATGATTGTGTGCATAAACGCAATAAGAAGTGCAGTGATTGCCATTGATGCATGCACGAAGTAAAGCGCTGGTAGCCCAACATTACGTTCGAGTTTTTTTACACGCGTTGATGAAATAATGTTCGTTAAAAGTAACGAATAAGCAAAAAGCCCGCCAACGGTTGGTAGCAATTGCCCTTCGGGGATACTACCATTAAGCGTGTAGGCAAAGTAAAGACTTAAAAACATCACTGCAGTTAACAGTGGTAATATAATTATTTTTAGTTTCGACATAAAAACGCTCCTTTAGTTATTAACAACAGATGTTATTACAATTTTACAATAACTATTGGATAAAGCAATTTATTAGTTTGGACGTATTTATGTTGTGCTCTAATGTGGTTTTTAGGCGTTATTCAATAATAACGAGGTTACGACCACTTTCTTTCGCGCGGTAAAGATTTTTATCCGCACTTTCAAGTAACTGATTATAGCTATCAACGTTGTTGTTTGGGAACGAAGTGCCACCGATACTAACGGTGATTTTTATATCTTGCTTATTATGGGAAAACGCCGCGTCTTCAACGTAGCGCCGCATTCGTTCAGCAATTTTCGTCGTGTCGCCTGGCGAAGCACCAGGGAGAATAACCGCAAACTCTTCCCCGCCATAGCGCAGGAACACGTCGCCTTCACGTAACGCACCTTTTGCCGTTTGTGTCATTTGAATGAGAATTTTGTCGCCAACTAAATGGCCGTACGTGTCATTCACATTTTTAAAGTGGTCAATATCAATAATTAAGACACCAAGTGGTTGTGATGTGCGAATCGCGCGCGAAAACTCTTCATGAAGTCGCAGCAAACCAAAACGGCGATTTAACACACCTGTAAGCGGGTCATTTGCCGCAAGTTTTTGAAGTTGATCGTGCGTTACTGCATTTTTAAGTGCAAGTGAAAGCCCGTGTGAGTACAGTTCGATATCAGATTTTCGTTCTTGTGAAAACACATCGGTGCCGGCAATAACAATGACACCTAAAACAACACCTTTGTACATTATTGGTTCCGCTAAAATATGGCGCGGCCGGAAATCTAAAAGCACACCATCGAGTTGGATATCTTCGGGGAACTCCAGACATAATCGCTTTTTATCTTTAAAAACTTGCCAAACGGCGTTGTTATCAACTAAAAGGTCGGGCTTAGCAATGCCTGTTGCCGATAAAAGCTGTAACTCGCCTTCTTTTTCAATAATGATTGCCCCAGCGCGAGCGTTCATGTTTTCAAGTAAGCTTGCAAGTGCGCCGGCTGCGAGTTTATCAAGTTCAAGTTTGCTCGAAAGCATTTCGTTAAACTTTTTGACTGCCTCTTCCGTGCTAAACGCTTTTTGGAGCGCGTTCACTAATGAATTAAAAGCATGCGCTGCTTGACCAATTTCGTCGTTTGTATAAACGTTAATATAACAATCATCCGACAAGCAATTCGTGACGGCGTCTTTTTTGGAACGATCTAAAAGGCGTGATTCGACTTTTGTCATATGGGCGCCTAATTGTTTTAATTTTGCGCCCACAATTGTTTTGGCAAGAAAAATATTAAATAGACCAACGCTAATTCCTGCGGTTATACAAAGTATGAAAAAGAGCGGATTAAGCACTGTTTCGGCCGTAACATTAGTCACAAGTAGTACGAAAAACGGAAAGATAACGCCGATAAGTACACCAAAGCCAATCATAAATAACGCGAGAACATTAAATGTTTTATATTTACTCATTTTGCACCTCTTACTGTAGTGTTAAACACTACGCTTATTTCACGTTCAATTGTATATAAGATAATTTTGATTGTCAAAACACATTGTAAATAAGCCATAGCGAAATGTGTTAGTAAACTAACACAAATAAGTACTAAACATAGTGGTTTAATACGTAATAAGACTTATTATTTAAACAATAAATAATACACATAGTTCGTTTATTCATTCGAACTATGTATAAGTTCATTGTCTTTTTCATGTTTTGCTAAACTAAGCAAATCTTTAAAAATAACACTAATAATAATTAAGTTTAATATTGCGGCAATAATTAAATTTCCTTTTGCTTCAAGCGTAGGGAAAAACCACCCACCAAGCACGAAGTTAGCATACGTTAATAAACTTGCAAACTGCGACAAAATAACGAGGTGATACCGCTTTTTAAACATAAGCACATAAGCAATAATAAACACGTCGCCCATAAAGAAGTAACGATCATGCATATGCGGGAGTAAAAATGGTGTTAAAAACGCAAAGAGCGTCGCTAAGCCTACTAAACTTTGTTTATTTAAATCAATCTTCATGTAATCAAATACAAAAATGACAACAACAAGCACGGTAAAAGCAAGCCATATTCCGATAATTTGAATTTCTTCACGGAATAAACCGTGGTTATTTAAACCTTGGAAAAATGCATAAAGCGAACCGGAGTTCATATTCGGGGCATTGTACGTTTTAGTTACGTTTAAAAAGAGGTCAAACGGCATTTTAAATGGGGCGCCTGCAATATATGCGGGCACAAAACTAAGTAGCACAACACCGATGGGGATTGCTAAATAAAAGATATTAAATTTACGGCGTAAAAACAGTAACCCAATTAGCGGGAAAATAAAGATTATTTGTAATTTTATCATTAGTGCTAAGCCAATAAATAACATTGCCAGTGCTTGTTTGTCTTTGAGTATGAAATATAAAAACCACACAGCAAAACCGGCATAAACAGCATCAGTTTGTGCCCAAAGCGCTGAATTAATAAAAAGGGTTGGTAAAAAGAGCGCAAGCGTATAACTAATAAGCATTTTTAATTTGTGCCCATTTGTTACGTGATTAATAAGCATAAGCACACCCGCTGCGAGCCCTAAATCAAATATATAAGAAATTGTTTTAATAACAGCTATTTCACTTATGGGTAAGTAGGAAAAAACGGCGATAAGGAAGTAGTAGAAACTTGGATAATTTGCATAAACCGTTTCGATAATTGTAAAGTTTCCTAATTGTTGTCCATATGCAATCATGCCCGCACTTGTGTGATAAAACGAAATTGGTACAGTGTTAAGCGATGCAAGTCCGCCATGATCACGAATATACGTTGTCCACGGCACTAAATACCAAAACGAATCACCGCTTTGGTGATAAACAAACGTGTAACGAAGTACAAGCGCCATCACAGTCACAAAAACAAGCATTAAAATAAAGCCAAAGCGTGTAAGTAAAAACCGCAATGCCGTAACAAGCGCATTATTAACTAAATTAAAGAAATTTCCGATTTTGCTAAATATGTTTTGCATATAGTTTTGCCTTCCTTACATAAGTTTATCATTATTTATTTTAAATTAATTTAATTGCGTAAAAGTTTAGGATAAATCGCAAACTAATACGAATACATAATAAACAAGGCAACAATATGTATTGTTGCGCTCAATCTAGTATAATAACTATACATATATTACGTAATATAAACGTAATACGCTCGTAGAAGCAATTTAAAACATTGCAAAAACGAGGCAAAAGCTTAGAATGCGGAGGATATAATATGCTTAAATTACGAAACATAAAAAAAGATTACGATGTCGTCGATTTTAAAGTTGAGGCTCTAAAAGGTATAAACATTAACTTCCGCAAAAGTGAATTCGTGAGTGTACTTGGCCCTTCTGGTTGCGGGAAGACGACGCTTTTAAACTTAATCGGCGGACTCGACCAAGCAACAGACGGCGATTTACTTATTTGGGGTCGAAGTACGAAACGCTACACGGACCGCGACTGGGACGTTTATCGTAACCACCGGATCGGTTTTGTTTTTCAAACATACAACTTAATTCCCCACCAAAGTGTGCTCGCTAACGTTGAACTTGCACTTACAATTGCGGGAATTAGCAAAGAAGTACGCGTTAAACGCGCAAAAGAAGCACTGGATAAAGTTGGGCTTAGCGATCAGTATTACAAAAAACCAAACCAACTTTCTGGTGGTCAAAGTCAACGCGTTGCGATCGCGCGAGCGCTCGTAAACGACCCGGAAATATTACTCGCCGACGAACCAACTGGCGCGCTTGACACAAAAACAAGTGAGCAAATACTTGATTTAATTAAAGAAATTTCGCACGACCGTCTTGTCATTATGGTTACGCATAATAGTGAACTTGCGGAACGTTATTCAACGCGGATCGTCCGGCTACTTGATGGCGAGCTTGTTGGTGACTCACACCCGTTTAGTAACGCAAACGAGAAACGTGAAAGTCGCGAAGAACGTGCGCGGCTCAAAGCTTTGCAACAAGGCGTTAAACAAAAAGAACGGGCAAGAATGTCGTTTTGGACGGCGTTTAAGCTTTCAATGCAAAACATCTTCACGAAGAAAAAACGCACGACACTTACCGCAATTGCCGGCAGTATCGGTATTGTCGGGGTTTCACTTGTGTTAAGCGTTTCAATTGGCCTTCAAACTTATATTAACGATATGCAAAACGATATGCTCGCCGGTAACCCTATTCAAATACAACAAACGGCGTTTGATATAAATGCCCTAAGCGAAATGACGTATCACGAACAAAAAGAAGTTTTAGAAAAAGGCGACTACGTTAATGTCAGTGCCATGATTAAAGAACTTCACGATCAACTTGGCAAAAAAGATGACTTTGTCGTAGAAAATAAAATCACACGTGATTACGTTAATTATTTAAATGAAATGCCGCAAGACTACGTCTCCGCCTTGCGTTACAACTATGGGATTGATGTAAGTACAAGTTTTTATACAAGTTTTAGTTATCCGACAAAGGAAAATGGGCGCACAACTTCAATCCGTGGTATCAAGACGATGTATGAATCACTTTTAACAACTGTCGAAGGGTTTGAAGAATACGCTTCGCTTGTTAGTATGCTTGATACTCCTTTTGCCCAAGCACCGGATACACGTAATGAAGTAACCGAAGAGTACGTGCTTTCCCAATACGATGTACTCTACGCAAAACCAGGCACGAACGGAGTTGCTAAAGAAAAACATGAAATAATGCTCGTGCTTGATAAAAACCGCGCAGTTGCGGACTTAACACTTGGCCATATCGGCTATTATTCGCAAGAAGTATTTATTAATCTTGTAAACCGCGCGATTGGTAATGAATTTGATGCTGCGCTTTATCCAGGCAACACGCTTGATTACGAAGACTTGGCGACAATGAAATACACGTGGTACGATAACGACACAATTTATGCTGAAAATAACGTCCCGGGCATCCCCTTTATGTATTCTCCATACGCTGATGCAAGTTTTGTTAATGGCCTCGAATTAGAAGTAGTTGGTATTGTTGAACCAAAAGAAAACTTAAACTACGGCATGCTTAGTAGCGGGATATATTACTCAACCGCACTTGCGGAACATATCGTTACGACAAACTATAATTCCGAATTAGCAACATATTTACGTGAAGAAGTAAAAGCTGATGCATTAAACGGAATGGCGGTAATTATGAATGTCGGCGGCGTTGATGTAATTCAAGTTATGGAAGACGGTGAAGTTATTGCTTTTGATTATGAATTTGCTGCGGACACACAAAGCGGGGTTAAACAAGGTAAATCATTTGTTAATAACCAACAACTAATGCAAGGCATTATGGGCATGTTTACTGATTTTGCTAGTCTTGCCCTTGTTAAATTTGACGCGCATGATATGGGAGTTGCAGTTGAACCAGTGATACAGCGCGACGCTAACGGTGAAATTATTTCATGGGATGTGTGGCTTGATGAAAACGGTGATCCTTTTGCGCTCCCGTCTTCGATTAGCATTTACCCGCCGAGTTTTACGCAAAAAGATAAGGCACTTGCCTGGCTTGATGCGTGGAATGACAGTGGCACAATTACACTTACTGATGGTACAGTACTAACGGCAGAAATGCGCGAAGAAGTCGTCTATATGGATATGCTTTCGCTTGTAATGAAAATGATTTCAACGCTGCTTACCGCCGTCACTGTTGCCCTTGTTAGCTTTACGTCGCTTGCCTTAATTGTTTCTTCGGTGATGATTGCAATTATTACGTACGTTTCTGTTGTTGAACGTATTAAAGAAATTGGCGTTATTCGTTCGCTTGGCGGCCGCAAAAAAGACGTTTCAAACTTATTTATTGCCGAAACATTTATTATCGGCTTTATTTCGGGGGCGATTGGTATTAGTGTTACATACTTACTTTCGCTTATTGCAAATTTAATCGTTGTTCACCTTGTTGGGGTAACGATTGCACGTTTCCCATGGTGGGTTGCGGCTATTATGCTTTCAATTAGTGTGCTCTTAACACTCATCAGCGGCTTAATGCCCTCGAAAAGCGCCGCAAAGAAAGATCCAGTCGTCGCACTTCGCACCGAATAATAAAATTACGAAACACAAGACATTTTTATTGCATGAACAAAAGTTTAGGCATAAAATATCAATGTGTTACGCACCCATAGCTCAGGTGGCAGAGCAATTGACTCTTAATCAATGGGTCGCAGGTTCAAATCCTGCTGGGTGTACCACGCTTAATTTAATTAGTCTAATACGCAAGTATTGGACTTTTTTAAAGACGAAAATGTCGATTTACTTTCTTTAATAATTAATAATTAAATTGCGCTAACCTAAAAACCTGCACATATAACATTATTACTACTACGTTATATACGCAACCGCTACTGCAAAAGCAGTAGTTTTGTTATAACATAAAACAAGTATTGGCGACTAAATAGCGGCAATATGTTAAAATATTTGCGGTACTTAAAATGATTAAAGAACTACTCAAACAAAACTTATCGAAGCAAGCGTTTAACGAAGCAATAAGCGAATATCACCTCCATGATATCGCTAAAAGCCTCAGCGATTTAAACGAGGACGAACAAAAACAGCTTTTTACGTATCTTGATGATGAGACAAGTGCGGAAATTATTTCCTACTTAGAACTAGATGACGCTGCGGAAGTTTTAACGACGTTCACATTACGAAAGCAAGTCGCGATTATTGACGAGATGACGCTTGACGACGCGGTTGATATTTTACAAACGTACGAAGACGATACGCTACGCGATCAAGTTATTGAAAAACTTGAAGACGTTGACGATATTAAGACGTTTATTAAGTACGACGAAGACACTGTCGGAGCGTATATGAACAATGAGTTCGTCATTATTCACCCAGATATGGACGTCAAACAAGCAACAAGCAGCTTAATAAAACAAGCACCGGAAGCGGAAACTATTAATACGCTTTTTGTTGTAAATGAAAACGAAGAACTGCTTGGTGTCGTTCATTTAAAAACACTAGTGAAAACGAAAAGTCCGAAACGCGTTGACGAAATTATGGTTGAAATCCCGGTTGTGCATGACACAACACTCGTAAGCGAAGCAATTTTTGACATGAAAAACTATGAAGTATTTGAACTTCCTGTTGTGAGTAAAGATAACGTACTTATCGGGATGCTCACACTTGACGACGCACTTGATATCGCCCTAGAAGGCGCAGAAGAAGATTTCCAACAATTCGCGGCCTTGCCGACACGTGACGCGACGCGGAGCATTTTAAAAACAGCGCTTTACCGTTTACCGTGGCTCGCAATTTTAATGGCCTTATCAATTCCAATTATTTTGTTTACGGACATTATGACAGGTGCCGTTGCTGGCGTAGCAATTCTTGTCTTTTTTCAACCGCTCATGCTTGACTCGCCGGGGAACGTTTCCACGCAGACGCTTGCGATCGCTTTAAAAGCAATTGCGAACGAAGGAAAAATGAACGCCAAAGAAGTCATGAAAGAAATTTTTAGTGGCCTCTTTACCGCACTCACACTCGGTGCGATTACGTTTATCGTTTCGTTTTTATTTATTTATTTAGGTAATAATAGTTCACCGGAATTTAGCCAAGCAACATATGCGCTTATTTTCTCAACAATTATTGGCGGTTCGCTTACAGTAGTTGTGTCAGTTTCACCACTTTTAGCGTTGGCAATACCGCATTTACTTAAAGCACTTAAAATTGATCCAGCCGTAGCAAGTGGCCCGTTTATTACAACAATCATCGACCTTTTTAGCGCACTTGTGTATTTTGGCTTAGCGACACTTATTTTACGGGGGGTGGGGCTCATATGAAACTCGACTTCACGAAAACGAATCACGTGCTTAAAAAAGAACTTAACGCAATGCAACCGTATGACATTGCTGAATTTTTCTTTACATTAGAAGAAGACGAACAACGCCGCATCCTTACGCTTATTGGGGCGAAAAAAATGGCGATTGTATTCTCGCGTCTTACCAAGTATCAACAACGTGAAGTATTCGCCGTTTTTGACAAAGCAGCGCAAAAAGAAATATTAACACACTTAGAAGTTGACGAACTCCGTGAATTTGTCGGTTATTTTAGTGAAGACGAGCAACATAGTGTATTCGCACTTTTAAGTGTTGAACGCGCAAATTTAGTTAAAGACTTGCTAATTTATCAACAAGATACAGCGCCGTCAATTATGTCGACGGAATTTATGACGCTTAACGTGAACACAACGATTAAAGCCGCGACGCACTTTATTTTTACAAATGTGAAAGACGACGACTTTATTGATCATTTGTATATTCTTGATGACGACGAAAAACTTGTTGGTGTGTTAGAACTGCGCGACTTAATCGTTGCCCGTCCCGAACACACGATTAAAGAATTAATGGTTAAAGAATATATATATGCTTATAACGACTTCTCAATTAAAGAAACAATTGATCTTGTGCGTAACTACGATATTAACGCGATTCCTGTTCTTGATCATAGCGGCTACATTTTAGGGATTATTACCGCTGACGACGTGCTTGAACAATTAATCGCGCATTACGATGAAGCGTATCAAAAACTCGCATACTTAAAAAGCCACGACGAAGCGTTTAGCGGCTTTAAACGAAGTATGGCGCGTTTACCATGGCTTGCAATTGCCACTGTTCTTAGTTTAGTCATTGCCGTAATTTTAAGTAGTGTGCCCGCCTTTGAAGCAACAGTGTCGACAATCTTTACACTTGTGCTTTTTCAACCAATGATTTTAGATATGGCCGGGAATATCGGTACACAAAACTTAGCGGTAACAATTTTAGAATTGCACCGTGGTGAACTTGATACGCGCCAGAAAACACGCGCGTTTATTCGTAAAGAAGTGCTTGTTTCACTTTTAAACAGTTTGCTTGTTGCTCTCATTGGTTTTGCAATGGCGCTTGTCTTTACACTAATTAATCAGCTGCACACTGATCCTGCAACGCACGTTAGTTACATTAAAATGGGCGTTGTTGTGGGCGGTTCGCTTTTTATTGGTATGGGCTTAAGCGGTATTTTAGGGACGTATATCCCGATTTTCCTTACAAAAATAAATGCGGACACTGATAACGCCAGTGGACCAATTCTTACAACACTAAACGACATTATCGCGCTCTTTACGTATTATGGCATTGCCGCGTTACTATTAATGGTGCTCGCTTAAAACTTTTTTAACGATTATTTTTAGTTCATTTAATACATCATTAAACCACGAGTTTTTACTAATCCACCGCGCATTAAGTGGTGAAGGATGAATAAGCGGAAACTTGTCGGGTAAATACGTTTTATAGTTACGTACGGCACTTGTCGTACTTTTTTCATGCAAATACGCGTTAATAGCGTAGCGGCCAAGATAAATAATAAGTTTGACGTTTGGCATTGCTCTAATTAACGAGGGGTGGTATTTAGCCGCAAACTCTTTGCGAGGCGGTAAGTCGCCTGTTTCCCCTTTACCGGGGAAATAAAAGTCCATCGGGAGAACTGCAAACTTCGGGCCGTAAAACGTTGCCGCGTCAACGCCAAGCCAACTACGAAGTCGTTCGCCACTTTGATCACGAAAAAGCTCGCCCGTCGCCACCGTTTTTGCGCCTGGTGCTTGGCCGATAAGCAAAATAACCGCGTCTTTACTATATTTAAAAAGTGGGTTAACACCTTGTGCTGTATATTCCTTATTCATTGGATCGGTTTTTATCGTGTCAATTATAGTTTCGATCATAATTTAAGCATACACCTCTTAATGAAACAAACACATTAATGTGCGCATTTACCGTTGGTTTTAGCAAGATAATCACGAATATGATTAAACATTGGCTTGAAAAAATGTTGTTTTCACATTTTATTCGGTGTAAAAAATGTAAAAATCACATTTTATTCGGTGAAAAAAGTGTTGACCTTGCGTTATTTTTAACTTATAATTAGTATGGGAGGCGAAAGATGCTTAAACGAAACATTATGAAAAACCTCATTCTATGGAGTGAAAACGTTACAAAGAAACCGCTTATCATTGAAGGAGCGCGGCAAGTCGGGAAAACATTTATTATCCGTGAATTTGCAAAGACACAGTATGGCGATAACGTAATTGAATTAAATTTCATTACAAAAAAAAGTGAAACAGCAATTTTTAGTGGTGATATTAGTTATGATGCACTTCTTACTAAAATTAAAATCTTTTATTCAAGTATTGATTACACTAAGAAGGTTTTACTTTTTATTGATGAAATTCAAGCATACGCTGAAGCGATTACCGCATTAAAAAGTTTTGCTGGGCAAACAACGTTTGACGTAATTGCCAGCGGGTCGCTTTTAGGTGTGCATTACAATCAAGTTTCATCGTTCCCAGTTGGTTATGTTGAACGGATGACACTGTATCCGCTTGATTTTCCCGAGTTTGTAAGCGCGTTTGGGGAAAGTGATTTACTTGCGGTTGTTGCAAAAAGTTACGCAAACAAAACGAAAGTTGAAGAAGTATATCACGAACGTATGCTCCGCTTATTTATTAAGTACATCGTAATCGGCGGCATGCCTGAAGTTGTAACAACGTATTTACAAACACGTGATTTTAACGCTGTGCTTAAAATGCAACAAGATATTATTAATGACTATAAAGATGACATTGCAAAGTATGCGACTGTAAGCGAAAAGATTCGCGCTCGTGAAGTATTTGATTCGCTGCCATTTCAACTTGCGAAAGAAAATAAAAAATTCCAATACGCCAGCGTACGCAAAGGCGCTCGCAGTAGTGATTATTTAAATAGCATAAAGTGGCTTATTGATGCTGGGATCGTTTATCAAGCAAACTTGCTTACTAATTTAGAAATACCGCTTGTAACGTATCGGCAACCAGATCACTTTAAAATTTATTTAATGGATACAGGTTTACTTGTCGCGCTGTTAGGCAAAGATGCACAGCGGTTATTACTTACAAACGAATTAGGTATTGCTAAAGGCGCAATTTATGAAAACATTATTGCGACAATTTTAAAAGTTAATCACCATGACCTTTATTACTATGAACGCAGTAGCGGGCTTGAATTAGACTTTATTATTGTAAAGGACACAAAAATAACCGCACTTGAAGTAAAATCAGGTGAAAATACGAAAGCAAAGTCACTGCAAAGAGTGCTTAGCGAAAACATCATTGACCAGGGCATTAAATTAACACGGGGCAATTATAGTAAACACGGTGCGACAACAACGCTGCCGCTTTATTTTAGTATGTTTCTTTAGTTGTACTATTTGTTTAATTTGATCAGCACATTTAATAAATTAATAATAAACGCACCGCTTAAAAGCGTAATTGCAGTGATTTTGAGCACTTTACTTTTTTGTTCATTGTTTTTTAGTTTTAGTAAAAGCGCGCTGATGCCAAGAAGCATAAAGAAAATAATAATGAAGTAGTAAACAACACCAAACGTCGGCGGTGCAAATGTGAACCAGCCGTTCGCTTTGTAGTCTAAAAAGAAGTATGGGAACTCAAAGGGACCAAAGTTGCCGCGAAGCGCGTGGACAACATAGGCAAACACTAAATAGTAAAGCCCGCTAATTAAGCCGTAGTAAGCAGGGGGCGCGTATTCATCGCGCATCATTAAGTAAGCAATAACGCCACCAATCGGCGCAAGATTGTGCAAGGTTACGTTCGTAATACTGTAATAATATGAGTACGTTTCCATAAATGGGCCAAGCAAAAGCGCAAATACAATAAATGTGAGCGTCGTCGCGCTGACGGCAATGTGTTCAAGCACAATTAATGCTTTTGGTTTTTGTTTTTCTTTTAAGTCGTAAATTAAAAGTGCAACGCTAACAAAGAGCAAAAACACATTACTTTGTGTTGTGAAGTAGAAAAAAGCGACGTAGCCGCCATGCGTACGAAACACACTACTAAACTGTTGGGCGATAACGCCGATAAGCACTAAAGCAATAATAAGTAGTCGTAATATAATACGTGGTTCGCGTAGTTTTTGGACCATTTGTAACTCCTGAACATTATTATAAAGTGTTTCACTAAAAAGCACTATAATTGACGCTTACTACTTTGTAGGCATTTATTATCGTAAACAACATTGTAAACTAAAATATTAACGTATCATAAACGAAATTATAAACTTAAACTAGGAAAAATAAACGGATGATGAGTTTATTAAAGGGCCGTTACTGAATCAAAATAAAACTCTACCTTTATATTGAAACATATTAAATTTTATATTTGTTATTAGTAGT